>JAEZSU010000375.1 GCA_023421635.1 Actinomycetes bacterium
GTCGCGATCGGCGCCGACCGCGACGAGCTCGTCGGCGAACACGTCCGTCCAGGAGACGCCGGACGAGGACCCCAGGGTCTCGCCGGTCACGGGATCGATCTTGCCGACGGCGTGGAACTGGTCGGCCTCGTCGTCCATGGCGGGCTGGTAGCCGCGCCCCTTCTCGGTGATGGCATGCACGATCACCGGCGCGCCGTAGTGCTTCGCCAGCTCCAGCGCCTCGGTCAGCGCACGGATGTCGTGCCCGTCGATCGGACCGAGGTACTTGATGTCGAGATTGGAATAGAGGGCCTCGTTGTTCGTGAACCGGGAGAGGAAGCCGCGGGCGCCGCCACGGATGCCGCGGTAGAACGCGCGGCCGGCGGGACCGAACATGGAGGTCACGGTGCGCGAGCCGTGGTGGAGGGAGCGGTAGGTCTCGGCCGTGCGCACCCGGTTGAGGAAGCGCGCCATGCCGCCGATCGTCGGGGCATAGGAGCGTCCGTTGTCGTTGACGACGATGACGAGGTTCCGGTCGTTGTCGTCGGAGATGTTGTTGAGCGCCTCCCAGGTCATGCCGCCGGTGAGCGACCCGTCGCCGACCACGGCGACAACGTGGCGGTCCCGGCGGCCGGTCGCGGCGAACGCGCGGGAGATGCCGTCCGCCCAGCTCAGCGAGCTGGAGGCGTGCGAGGACTCGACGATGTCGTGGGGGCTCTCGGACCGCTGCGGGTACCCGGCGAGGCCCCCGCGGGAGCGGAGCAGCGAGAAGTCCTTGCGACCCGTGAGGATCTTGTGCACGTAGGACTGGTGCCCGGTGTCGAACACGATCGGGTCGCTCGGCGAGTCGAAGACGCGGTGCAGCGCGATCGTCAGTTCGACCACGCCCAGGTTCGGTCCGAGGTGCCCGCCCGTACGCGCGACGTTCTCGATCAGGAAGGCGCGGATCTCGGTCGCGAGCTGCTCGAGTTCGGCGACGCTGAGTGCGTCCAGGTCACGCGGCTGCGAGATGGAGTCGAGGATCGTCATCGCTCTCCTTTCCGCCCGGGGGCGATGGACGCCGACACGGCGTCCTTGGCCGTCAAGTCTAGTTCGCGACGCCTGAGGGGTCGCCGGTGCGGTATAAGCCGGACCCCCGGCATCCGCTCGGGATGCCGGGGGTCCGGTGGCGTCGGTCCGCTCAGACGAGCGAGCGGAGCACGTACTGCAGAATGCCGCCGTTGCGGTAGTAGTCGGCCTCACCGGGGGTGTCGATGCGGACGACCGCGTCGAACTCGACCGTCTGCTTGCCCTCGGGCGAGAACTCGCTCGGCTCGGCGACGACGCGCACCGTCTTGGGGGTGATGCCCTCGTTGAGCTGCTCGAGCCCGGAGATCGAGACGATCTCGGTGCCGTCGAGGCCCAGGCTCTTCCAGCTCTCGCCTGCCGGGAACTGCAGCGGAACGACGCCCATGCCGATGAGGTTCGAACGGTGGATGCGCTCGAAGCTCTCGGTGATGACCGCCTTCACGCCGAGCAGGCTGGTGCCCTTCGCCGCCCAGTCACGGGACGAGCCGGAGCCGTACTCCTTGCCGCCGAACACGACGAGCGGGGTGCCCTGCGCCTGGTAGTTCATGCACGCGTCGTAGATGAACGACTGCGGGCCGCCCTCCTGGGTGAAGTCGCGGGTGTACCCGCCCTCGACGATCTTGCCGTCGTTGACCGCGGAGACCAGCTCGTTCTTCAGGCGGATGTTCGCGAAGGTGCCGCGGATCATGACCTCGTGGTTGCCACGGCGCGAGCCGTAGGAGTTGAAGTCCTTCTGCGCCACACCGTGCTCGGTGAGGTACTGGGCGGCTGGGGTGCCGGCCTTGATGTTGCCCGCGGGGCTGATGTGGTCGGTCGTGACCGAGTCGCCCAGGGTCGCCATGACGCGCGCACCGCTGATGTCGGTGACGGGCTTCGGCTCGCGCTCCATGCCGTCGAAGTACGGCGCCTTGCGGACGTAGGTGGACTCGTGGTCCCACTCGAACACCGGGCCGGTCGGGGTGGGGAGGTTCTGCCAGCGCTCGTCGCCGTCGAAGACGGTGGCGTACTGCTTGATGAACTGCTCGCGGGAGATCGAGTTGTCGATCACCTGCTGGACCTCCTCCGGCGAGGGCCAGATGTCCTGCAGGAAGATCTCGTTGCCCTCGGCGTCCGTGCCGAGCGCGTCGGCCTCGAAGTCGAAGTTCATGGAGCCCGCCAGCGCGTAGGCGACC
This sequence comes from Actinomycetes bacterium, assembly GCA_023421635.1. GTDB lineage: Bacteria > Actinomycetota > Actinomycetes > Actinomycetales > Microbacteriaceae > Microbacterium. The sequence continues at coordinate 2,220 of JAEZSU010000375.1, forward strand.
ACGAGCGGCGGCGATGCGAGGTAGTTCATCTTCACGTCGGGGCTGATGCGGCCCTCGAAGTTGCGGTTGCCGGAGAGGACCGCGGTGACCGCCAGGTCGTTCTCGTTGATGGCGGCGGAGACCTCTTCGATGAGCGGGCCGGAGTTGCCGATGCAGATCGTGCAGCCGTAGCCGACCGTGTAGAAGTCGAGACCCTCGAGCGCCTTGTCCAGACCGCTCTTCTCGTAGTAGTCGGTGACGACCTTCGAGCCGGGGCCGAGCGTGGTCTTCACCCACGGCTTGCGCTTGAGGCCCTTCTCCACCGCCTTCTTGGCGAGCAGGCCGGCCGCGATCATGACGGACGGGTTCGACGTGTTGGTGCAGGACGTGATCGCCGCGAGGGTGACCGCACCGTTGTCGAGCATGTAGACCTCGCCGTCGGGCGTGGTCACGCGCACGGGCTTGGATGCGGGGTGCTCGCTGCCGCTGCGGAGGATCGCCTCGTCGTGCTGGTGCGAGACGCCGTCCTCGACGATGGTCTCGTGCTCGACGCCGGGCGCGTTGCCCGGGTCGGATGCCGGGAAGGTGCCTTCGACCTCGACCGCTTCCTCGGTCGGACCGGCGTAGTTGAGGATGTCCTTCTGGAACTGCGTCTTCGCCTCGGAGAGGAGGATGCGGTCCTGGGGACGCTTCGGACCGGCGATCGAGGGGACGACCGTCGACAGGTCGAGCTCCATGTACTCGCTGAAGACGAGTTCGCGCGACGGGTCGTGCCAGAGCGACTGCTCCTTGGCGTAGGCCTCGACGAGCGCGACGGCCTCCTCGGAGCGACCGGTGAGGCGCAGGTAGTCGATCGTGACGTCGTCGATCGGGAACATGGCGGCGGTGGAGCCGAACTCCGGGCTCATGTTGCCGATGGTGGCGCGGTTGGCCAGCGGCACCTGCGCGACACCCTCGCCGTAGAACTCGACGAACTTGCCGACGACGCCGTGCTTGCGCAGCATGTCGGTGATCGTGAGCACGACGTCGGTCGCGGTGACGCCGGCGGGGATCTCGCCGGTGAGCTTGAAGCCCACGACGCGCGGGATGAGCATGGAGACGGGCTGGCCGAGCATGGCCGCCTCGGCCTCGATGCCGCCGACGCCCCAGCCGAGCACGCCGAGGCCGTTGACCATGGTGGTGTGCGAGTCGGTGCCGACGCAGGTGTCGGGATAGGCGCGGAGCACGCCGTCGACCGTGCGGTCGTAGACGACCTTGGCCAGGTGCTCGATGTTCACCTGGTGCACGATGCCGGTGCCCGGGGGGACGACCTTGAAGTCGTCGAACGCGGTCTGGCCCCAGCGCAGGAACTGGTAGCGCTCACCGTTGCGCTCGTACTCGATCTCGACGTTGCGCTCGAGGGCGTTCTCGGAGCCGAAGAGGTCCGCGATGACCGAGTGGTCGATGACCATCTCGGCGGGCGAGAGCGGGTTGATCTTGTTCGGGTCGCCGCCGAGGGCGGTGACCGCCTCACGCATGGTGGCGAGGTCGACGATGCAGGGGACGCCGGTGAAGTCCTGCATGACCACGCGGGCCGGGGTGAACTGGATCTCGGTGTCGGGCTCGGCATCGGGGTTCCACGAGCCGAGGGCCTGGATCTGCTCCTTGGTGACGTTGGCGCCGTCCTCGGTGCGAAGCAGGTTCTCCAGCAGCACCTTCAGGCTGAAGGGCAGCTTCTCGTAGCCCTCCACCGCGTCGATGCGGAAGATCTCATAGTCGGTGCTGCCGACCGTCAGGGTGCGCTTGGCACCGAAGCTGTCTACCGTCGACACGATCGTCTCCTTCGTCGGCGAGGGCGGGCGTCTCACCCGGCCAGATGTCCCCATCATCCCCGCCTCCGAATGAGGAGGCTAGGAAGGTCTGCCTTACCGCAGGGTGGGGAAATTTATCTTGATGTCAAGATAAAAGTATCACTTCTCCGGCGTGACGGAAGGCTGCGACGCGCGGGGACCGGTGCGTGCGTACGCCGAACGGGAAGCGAGCCAGGTGACCGCGATGAGCGGTGCGAACAACGGCAGCCCCATGACGAGCTTGAAGGTGCCGAGCAGGGCGACGTCGCCCGCCAGGTACAGCGGCAGTTGCACGGCCAGGCGGAGTGCGAACAGCCCGGCCCATGCGATGGAGAGCCAGAAGAAGACGCGACGCTTCCGCCGGTCGCGACGCCATGCGACGCCGTCGTTCATGAGCCAGCCGACGGCGAGCCCGATCAGCGGCCAGCCGATGAGCGCCGAGACGAGGAACGCGGTGCCGTAGGCGCCGTTGGTGACGAACCCGATCAGGTAGTTGTCCTGCCCGCGCCCGGTGAACAGGGCGAGCGCTGCCGCCGCTGCGGCGGCGATGAGGCCGCCGAACGCCGCGGTCGGCGAGGTCCGGGATAGCAGCCGGATGACGGTGAACACCGCCGCGAGGCCGACGGACAGGCCGAGCGAGAGCCACAGATCGCCCTGTCCGGTCGCCGGGTCGATCGTGAGGGTGAACACGACGACGAAGACGAGGCTCGGGAGGACCGACTCGGCGATCCCCCGCCACCCGCCCATCGCACGCCACACCACGTGCCCGGCGCTCGCATCGCCCGCCGGATCGAGGCCGGCGCGGCGCGCGGCCGAGCCGAGCGCCTGCCCGAGCAC
>JAEZSU010000143.1 GCA_023421635.1 Actinomycetes bacterium
CATGGCGCTTCGATAGAGTTGACCTCGAGATCCCCGAGCTAAGGAGCCACCATGCCCGTCGCCACCCCCGAGCAGTACGCCGAGATGCTTGACCGCGCGAAGACGGGCGGCTTCGCCTACCCCGCCATCAACGTGGCCAGCTCGCAGTCCATCAACGCCGTGCTGCAGGGCCTCACCGAGGCCGGCTCCGACGGCATCCTGCAGGTCACCACGGGCGGTGCCGACTACTTCGCCGGCCACACCGTGAAGGGCCGCGCCACCGGCGCCCTGGCCATGGCGAAGTTCGCGACCGAGGTCGCCAAGAACTACCCCATCACGGTCGCCCTGCACACCGACCACTGCCCCAAGCCCGCCCTCGAGGACTTCGTCCTGCCGCTCATCGCGGAGTCGGAGAAGGTCGTCGCAGAGGGCGGCAACCCCATCTTCCAGTCGCACATGTGGGACGGCTCGGCCGTGCCGCTCGACGAGAACATCGCCATCGCCACGGAGCTCCTGCCCCGCATCAAGGCGATCAACGCGATCCTCGAGGTCGAGATCGGCGTCGTCGGCGGCGAAGAGGACGGCGTCAAGCACGAGGGCACCAACGACGCGCTGTACACCACCACCGGTGACGTCGCACAGGTCGTCGAGGCGCTCGGCCTCGGCGACCAGGGACGCTGGATCGCCGCCCTCACCTTCGGCAACGTGCACGGCGTCTACAAGCCGGGCAACGTCAAGCTCAAGCCGGAACTCCTGGGCGAGATCCAGGCCGGCATCGCGGAGAAGTTCGGCACCGGCGAGAAGCCGCTCGACCTGGTCTTCCACGGCGGCAGCGGCTCGACCGACGAGGAGATCGCGCTCGCGGTGGCCAACGGCGTCGTGAAGATGAACATCGACACCGACACCCAGTACGCGTTCACGCGCTCGGTGGCCGGCTTCATGTTCTCCAACTACGACGGCGTCCTGAAGATCGACGGCGAGGTGGGCAACAAGAAGGCCTACGACCCCCGCGCCTGGGGCAAGATCGCCGAGTCGGCGATGGCAGCCCGCGTCGTCGAAGCGACCCGGCAGCTCGGCTCGTACGGGAAGAGCCAGTCCTGAGTCACCCGCACTCGAGCGCGGATGCCGCGGCCTTCGGGTCGCGGCATCCGTCGTTTTCCGGCATGGCGCGATGGGACTCCCCCGTCAGCGGGCGAAGACCTCGCGCACGGTAGGGGCGCCGTCCGGCCGCGACAGCACCGTGATCGGGTCGCCGGCGGCGACGACGCCAGCGCGTACGACCCGGAGGTACGGTCCGGGGCGTCCAGCGGCCGTGAAGCGCGCGACCCAGCCGCGCGCCTCGGCGCCGCCGACCCATCGCGCGAACGTGCCGCAGGCGGTGCGGGGCTCCGTGACCTCGAGGATGAGCCGGTCACCGACCGCCCATCGTTCGCCGATCACCGCGTCGTTCACCGCGATGCCGGCGGTCCGCAGGTTCTCGCCGAACCAACCGTGGGGCAGGTCACGGCCGAGCTCGGACGCCCAGTACGCGGCGTCCTCGTCGGCATAGGCGTACACCGCGCGCTCGAGTCCGCCGTGGTGCTTCCGGTCGCACTGCACGTCGGCGTGGACGCCGTACCTGCCGATCCGCACCGGCCGGGACACGGGACGCTTGTCGATCGCGGTCACCCCGACCCACCCCGGGTCGCGCCGCAGCGCGTGCACCGCGCAGACCGCGAGGACCGTGCCCGCCATCAGGGGGTGGGCGGCACCACCGCGCCCTGCAGCGCGGCCCAGACGGCGGGGTCCATCATGAGCGGCGCCATGAGGAGGACGGATGCGATCACCGTGCACGCGATGCCGGCGGTCAATGGCAGCCAGAACGTGAGCCTGCCGGCCTTCAGATTCCGCCACGACAGCACCAGCGTCAGCACCCAGCCGATGCCGAGCACGAGCGCACCGGCGACGCCCCACACGCGCCCGGCGGCGGGGTCGGTGAGGGTCGCGTCGACACCGACCATCGTGAAGAACGTGTCCGCGAACGTGGGGTAGTCGACCATGCCGGGGATCGAGGTGATCACCGTGAACAGGCCGTACCCGAGCAGCGCGAACGTGATGATGCGGTCCGCGGTCGAGCCGCGCTTGGCCGTCGCGGCCGCCGGGGCGGGTGCGACAGGGCCCGCCGGCGGCGCGGTCGGGGCGACACCGCTGGAGATCGCGTCGGTCACGGCCGGCTGCTGGATGCGGGCTCGCTGCTCCTCCGGGGTGGCGTACTCGCCGTAGCGCGGGCGGGGGCGGCCGTCGGGTCCGGGCTCCGGGGCGTAGCTCATCCGCGACCCCGTCCGCCGAGCGCGCGGTCGTCGCGGCGGCCCGACGCATCCTGGCGCAGCTCCTTGGGGAGGGAGAACATGAGGTCCTCCTCAGCGGTCCGGATCTCCTCGACATCGCGGTAGCCGGCGTCGGCGAGCGACTCGAGCACCTCTTGCACGAGCACCTCGGGCACCGATGCCCCGCTCGTGACACCGACGGTCTCGACGCCCTCGAGCCACTCCTGCTTGACCTCGTCGGCGTAGTCGACGCGGTAGGCGGCCTTCGCGCCGTGCTCCAGCGCGACCTCGACCAGCCGGACGCTGTTCGACGAGTTCGCCGAGCCCACGACGATCACGAGGTCCGCACCGGTGGCCACCTTCTTGATCGCGACCTGCCGGTTCTGCGTCGCGTAGCAGATGTCGTCGGAGGGCGGGTCCTGCAGTTCGGGGAACCGCAGCCGCAGCCGGCGCACGGTCTCCATGGTCTCGTCGACCGAGAGGGTCGTCTGCGACAGCCAGACCACCCGCGACGGGTCGCGCACCTCGACGGTGTCGGCCTCGGCGGGCGAGTTCACGATGGTGACATGGTCGGGCGCCTCACCTGCGGTGCCCTCGACCTCCTCGTGGCCGAGGTGGCCGATGAGGAGGATCTCGAAGTCGTCACGGGCGAAGCGCACCGCCTCGCGGTGCACCTTCGTGACCAGCGGGCAGGTCGCGTCGATCGCCTGCAGTCCGCGATCGGATGCGGCCGACACCACCGCCGGCGACACCCCGTGCGCACTGAAGACGACGTGCGCCCCCTCGGGCACCTCGTCGACCTCGTCGACGAAGACGGCGCCCTTGGCCTCGAGTTCGGTCACCACGTGGATGTTGTGCACGATCTGCTTGCGCACGTACACCGGGGCGCCATAGCGCTCGAGCGCCTTCTCCACCGCGACCACGGCACGGTCGACGCCGGCGCAGTACCCGCGCGGGGCCGCGAGCAGCACCCGCTTGGTGCCGGCGACCGGGATATCCTGGAGGCGTCCGCGGCGGGCAGGGACCCGCGGCATGGGCAGGTGGACGGCAGGGGTGCTCACTCCTCGATTCTACGGGCGGCGCCCTGTGCGGGCGCCGAGCACCCGCGAAGGGACTATGGTGGCGAACTTCGCTCCGGACGACGGCCAGCCGACCGGCGACGCCGTGCACCCCCGCGACTCGACCGCGGACGCACCGACCTCGGTCGCCAGGTTCAACGACACCATCCGCGCGTTCGTGTCCGGGTGGGGCTCGGTCTGGCTCGAGGGCGAGATCACCTCGTGGAACGTCCGCGGCGGCAACGTCTTCGGCCGCCTCAAGGACCTCACGACGGATGCGAGCATCTCGTTCCGGCTGTGGAGCACGACCCGCCAGCGGCTCGCCGACGACCTGAAGGTCGGCGACCACGTCGTCACCTGCGTCAAGGCCGATTACTTCGTCAAGACGGGCGACTTCTCCGTCGTCGTCTCCGCGATGCGCCACGTCGGCCTCGGCGAGCAGCTCGAGAAGCTCGAGCGGCTCCGCGCCCAGCTGCGGCGCGAGGGGCTCTTCGACCCGTCACGCAAGCGGGCACTGCCCTTCCTCCCCCGCTGCATCGGCCTCATCACCGGCGAGCGGTCGGATGCGGAACGGGATGTGCACCGCAACGCCGAGCTGCGCTGGCCCGGGGTGCGCTTCCGCACCGTCTACGCCGCCGTGCAGGGCGACCGCTGCGTGCCCGAGACGCTGGGGGCGCTCACCGTCCTCGACCGGGACCCCGACGTCGACGTCATCATCATCGCTCGCGGCGGCGGCGACCCGCAGCACCTGCTCCCCTTCAGTGACGAGCGGCTCGTCCGCGCCGTGGCCGCCGCATCCACCCCGGTGGTCAGCGCGATCGGGCACGAGAACGACCACCCGCTGCTGGACGACGTCGCCGATCTGCGCGCCTCGACCCCGACGGATGCTGCCAAGCGCGTGGTGCCGGACGTCGCCGAGCAGCGGGCACTGGTCGCGCAGCTTCGCGGCCGCCTCGCCTCCCGCCTCAGCATGCGGATCTCGCACGACATCGCCCAGCTCGAGCAATTGCGGAGCCGGCCGGTCCTCAGCCGTCCGGAGGAGGCACTGGAGCGGCGCGCGCACGAGATCGAAGTGCTCACGGCCCGCGGCCGCGACGGTGTCGAGCGCGCGCTCGCCGAAGGGTCCCTTCGCACCAGGGAGCTGCGGGCGTCGCTGCGGGCACTCTCCCCCGCGGCCACGCTGGCGCGCGGCTACGCGATCGCGCACCTCGCCGGCGGCGTCATCCTCCGCGACGCGACGCAGGCGCCTGAGGGTACCGAGTTCACCGTGACCCTCGACCGCGGCTCGATCGCCGCCCGTTCGCTGGGCGAGTCCGCCGAGGCGACCGCAGCGGACGGGACGCTTCCGGCCGACGATTAGGATGGATGACATGTCCGTGCCCGCCGACAGCGCAGCCGACGTCGCAGAACTCTCCTTCGAGCAGGCCCGCGACGAGCTCGTGCGCGTCGTCGCCGAACTCGAGCAGGGCGCACCGACCCTCGAGCACTCGCTCGCCCTCTGGGAGCGCGGCGAGGCGCTCGCCGCCCGCTGCGAGCAGTGGCTGCTCGGCGCCAAGCAGCGCCTCGAGTCGGCCCGCCCGACCGGCGAGGCGGGCCAGTGAGCCCGCGCGGCCCGCGGATCGTCGCCGAGCTCGGCCGCCCGGAGACCCCCGAGGAGACCGCAGCCCGGAAGGCGGAGGCCTCCCAGCGGTATCGCTCCAGCCAGACCTTCCGGCACCTGGTCGCCGCCCTTCTCGTGACCCTCGCGGTCGTCGCCGTCGTCGTGCTCGGCGTGCCCCGCGGCACGGTCACCCAGGGCGAGGCGGTCGACGTCGCCGCCGAGGCGGAGAAGCTGTCCGAGGTGTACGAGCGCCCCGTGCTCGCGCCCGCCGTGCCGGAGGACTGGCGCGTGAACTCGGCTCGCATCGAGGGCGACGACGTATCGGCGTGGACGATCGTCTACGTGCCGGACGACACCAGCTTCCTCCGGGTGGCACAGGCCTTCGAGCCCGACGCCGCCTGGGTCTCGCGCACCCTGGCCGGCGCCACCCCCGGCGGTACCGTCACGGTCGACGGCATCGTCTGGGACGAGTACGAGATCACCGACCCCGAACGCGCCGGCAACGTGTCGTACGCGCTGGCGACGACCGCCGGCGCCGACCAGGTGCTGTTGTACGGCACCGCCGACGCCGACACGACGGCGGTGGCCGCTGCGGCCGTGTCCGATCAGATCCGTGCACTGCAGGAGGAGAACCCGTGACCGAGGAACGACTGACCCCGACGCAGGTCTGGCACGGGATGCTGCAGGGCAATCAGCGCTTCGTCGCAGGAGAGCCGCGGCATCCGCGGCAGGACGCCGACCGCCGCCACGAGATCGCCGCCGCGCAGAAGCCGCGTGCCGCACTGTTCGGCTGCGCGGACTCGCGCCTGGCCGCGGAGATCATCTTCGACGAGGGCCTGGGCGACCTGTTCGTGGTGCGGAACGCCGGCCAGGTCATCTCCGACTCCGTCGTCGGCAGCCTCGAGTACGCGGTCGTCGCGCTCGACGTGTCCCTCATCGTCGTGCTCGGGCACGACGCGTGCGGTGCCGTCGCCGCAGCGATCGACAGCACCGCACCGGATGCGGCACCCCTCCCCCCGCACGTGTGGCGCCAGGTCGCGCCGATCGTGCCTGCGGTGCGGCGCGTACAGGCGGCCGACCACAGCGAGGCCGGCCACATCGACCCGGAGCACGTCGGCCGCGAGCACCTGCGCGACACCGTCAAGGAGCTGCTGCACTCGTCCGAGCTGATCAGCCAGGCGGTCGCCGACGGCACGCTCGGCATCGTCGCCGTGAACTACCGGCTGTCGGAGGGGACCGTCGTCCCCGACGTGACGCTCGGCATCGCCGAGTCCTGAGCCCCCAACCACCGAACCGAACGTCAGAGGAGACACGACGTGGCTGAGACCGAGTACCGCATCGAGCACGACACCATGGGCGAGGTGCGCGTCCCCGCCGCCGCGCTCTACAGCGCGCAGACCCAGCGCGCGGTGGAGAACTTCCCCATCTCGGGGACCGGGCTCGAGTCGACCCAGATCGCGGCGCTCGCGCGCATCAAGAAGGCCGCCGCCCTCGCCAACAAGGAGCTCGGCGTGCTCGACGGCGCGATCGCGGACGCCATCGCCACCGCCGCGGACGAGGTCGTCACGGGCCGTTACGACGAGCACTTCCCCGTCGACACCTACCAGACCGGCTCCGGCACCTCCTCGAACATGAACATGAACGAGGTGCTGGCGACGCTGGCGACCCGCATCCTCGGCGCCCCGGTGCACCCGAACGACCATGTCAACGCGTCGCAGTCGTCCAACGACGTGTTCCCCACCTCGGTGCACATCGCCGTGACCCAGGCGCTCATCGACGACCTCATCCCGGCCCTCGACCACCTCAGCGTCGCGCTCGAGGCGAAGGCGGAGCTCTGGAAGGATGCGGTCAAGTCCGGCCGCACGCACCTCATGGACGCGACGCCGGTCACCCTCGGCCAGGAGTTCGGCGGGTACGCCCGGCAGATGCGCCTGGGCATCGAGCGCGTCCAGGCCGTCATCCCCCACGTCGCCGAGGTGCCGCTGGGCGGGACAGCCGTCGGCACCGGCATCAACACCCCGCTCGGGTTCCCGCAGAAGGTCATCGAGCTGCTCGCGGCCGAGACCGAGCTGCCGATCACCGAGGCGAAGGATCACTTCGAGGCGCAGGCGAACCGCGACGGCCTGGTGGAGACCTCCGGCGCCCTCCGCACCATCGCCGTCTCGCTCACGAAGATCAACAACGACCTGCGGTGGATGGGCTCCGGCCCCAACACGGGTCTGGGCGAACTCCACATCCCCGACCTGCAGCCGGGCTCCTCGATCATGCCGGGCAAGGTCAACCCGGTCGTTCCCGAGGCGACGCTCATGGTGTGCGCCCGCGTGATCGGCAACGATGCGACCGTCGCCTGGGCCGGCGCGTCGGGCTCGTTCGAGCTCAACGTCGCGATCCCCGTCATGGGCACCGCGCTGCTCGAGTCGATCCGTCTGCTCTCCAACGCCATGCGGGTGCTGGCCGACAAGACCGTCGACGGCCTGCAGGCGAACCTCGAGCGCGCCGCGGCGTTCGCCGGGATGTCCCCCTCGATCGTCACGCCGCTGAACAAGCTCATCGGCTACGAGGCGGCCGCGAAGATCGCGAAGCACGCCGTCGCCAAGGGCATCACCGTCCGCGAGGCAGTGCTCGACCTCGGCTACGTGGAGCGCGGGGAGCTCACCCTGGAGCAGCTGGACGCGAAGCTCGACCTGCTCTCGATGACGCACGCCGGATGACGCAGGTGACCCGCACCGCCCCACACGCCATAATCGGACCGTGAGGCTGACGCCGAGGATGCTCTCGGCGCGCGTCCGAACGCTGGGGATCATCCTCGTCGTGGCGTGCGCCGGACTCATCATGGCGGGCGGGATCACCTTCGCCGTCCAGTACGCCCGGACGCTCGCCGGCCTCGACCTGCGCCTGCACGGCAAGGTGCAGTCGCTGCCGGCGGCCGTCCCCGGCGAGGACACGCCCTCCCACCTCGTCCGCCTGGTCGAGGGGTTCCTCCCGTCGGAGGACGAGGCCGTCGCGGGGGTGATGGGCGACGAGGTGGTGGCGCTTCCGGCGGCGGGCAACGACTTCGCCGCCGTGGTCGACCCGACGCTGATCGCGACCGCGATGGCGGCGGTCGAACGCACCGGCAAGGTCGCGCTGGGCACCGCCGACACGGACGCCGGCGCGGTGCGGTACATCGCCGCTCCGGCCGGCGTCGGCGACGACCCGACCGAGGGCGTGTACCTGCGGGTGCTGAGCCTGGATGCCGAACTCGCGCCGCTGCAGGGATCGGTGCTCACGTACTGTGTGGCCGGGCTGCTGGTGCTGCTCGTGCTCGGCGGGGTCAGCTGGTTCATGACCGGCCGCCTGCTGTCGCCGCTGCGGCGCCTGCGGGACGCGGCGGATGCGGTGACTATCGACGATCTGCAGACGCGGGTGCCCGAGAACCAGGACGGCGAGTTCGGCGACCTCTCCCGCACGATGAACCTCATGCTGGAACGGCTCGAGGTGGCGGTGTCGAGCCAGCACCAGCTGCTCGACGACATCCGTCACGAGCTGAAGACGCCGATCACGATCGTCCGCGGACACCTCGAGATGATGGACGTCGACGACCCGGTGGACGTCGCCAGCACGCGGGACATCGGCATCACCGAGCTCGATCGCCTGACCCGCCTCGTCGAGGACATCGACCTGCTCTCCTCCGCGCAGGAGGAGCAGTTCTCGATGCGACCGCTCGATGTCGGCCTGCTCACCGAACGGGTCGGCGAGCTGGTCGCGGCGCTGCCCGGGCACACCTTCTCGATCGCCCGCATCGCCCGCGGGGTGTTCATCGGCGACGCCGACCGGCTCACGCAGGCATGGGTGCAGCTGGCCGACAACGCCGCAAAGTACACCCCGGTCGGCAGCCCGATCGAGATCGGCAGCGAGTTGGATCAGGCCGAGGTGCGGCTGTGGGTGCGCGACCACGGCGCCGGCATCCCGCTCTCGGCCCGCCGCACCATCTTCCGCCGGTTCGACCGCGCGGACGCCCACCGGACAGTGGGCGGATCGGGCCTCGGGCTGGCGATCGTGGAGGCCATCGCGACGGCCCACTCGGGCACGTGCGCCGTGACCGACACCGACGGCGGCGGCGCCACGTTCACCATCCACATCCCCGTCGGCGACCATCCCGATACGCTCGTGCCCACGCCGGTGCGCGCCGGCGACGTCGTCCTGCAACGAGAGGCCACCACATGACGCTCATCCTGATCGCAGAGGACGAACCGCGCATCTCCTCCTTCGTCAAGCGCGGCCTGGAATCCGCGGGGTTCGCGACCGAGGTCGTCACCGACGGTGCGGAGGCGCTGGAGCGGGCACAGTCGAGCGGGGTGGACCTGCTGCTGCTGGATGTGGGGCTGCCGACGATGGACGGGTTCGAGGTGCTCCGGCACCTCCGCGGGCAGGGCTCGACGCTGCCGGTGATCATGCTCACGGCGCGCAGCAGCACCCGTGACACGGTCGACGGGCTCAACGCGGGCGCGAACGACTACGTGCCCAAGCCCTTCAAGTTCGACGAGCTCCTCGCCCGGGTGCGGTCGCGGCTCCGCGAGAACGTCGCCACCGGCACGATCTCGATCGTCCACAGCGATGTCCGCCTGGACGTCCTCGCACGGCGAGCCACGGTCGCCGGCCGTGAGATCGACCTCTCGGCCCGGGAGTTCGCGCTCGCCGAGCAGTTCCTCCGTCATCCCGGCCAGGTGCTGAGCCGCGAGCAGCTCCTCTCGAGCGTGTGGGGGCTCGACTTCGACCCGGGCTCGAACGTGGTCGACGTGTACGTGCGGTACCTGCGCACGAAGTTCGGGCACGAACGGATCACCACGGTGCGCGGCGCCGGCTACCGCTGGGAGTGATCGCCGGCCACGGCACACGGAACGGCCCCCGGCGCTGGGGGACGCCGGGGGCCGTGGAGGTGGAATCACGAGACCCGAACCCGTGATGTCGATCCCGGTACCGGGGGGAATCGAGAATCGACACTCCATGTTTTCCGGACGCGGGATCTGGGGGAATCCGACGCGTCGGAGGGAGGACATCGCTGCCTTCCGCTGCATCCATCCTGCAGTCGTCCAGTGAGAGACGGGCGAACGGGGCGTGAGAATGCTCTCACGCCCCGTTCGTGGTCTCAGGCGAGCTCGCCCTGCTCCAGCAGGTCGGTCACGAGGGCCGCGATCGCGGACCGCTCGGAGCGCTGCAGCGTGACGTGCCCGAACAGCGCATGGTCCTTCAGCGTCTCGATCACCGATGCGATCCCGTCGTGTCGACCGACACGCAGGTTGTCGCGCTGCGCGACGTCGTGGGTGAGCACCACCCGCGAGTTCTGCCCGATGCGGCTGAGCACCGTCAGCAGCACGTTCCGCTCGAGCGACTGCGCCTCGTCCACGATCACGAACGCTTCGTGCAGCGACCGACCGCGGATGTGGGTGAGCGGCAGCACCTCCAGCATCCCCCGCGAGAGCACCTCCTCCAGGACGTTGCCGGAGACGACCGAGCCGAGCGTGTCGAACACCGCCTGCCCCCAGGGGTTCATCTTCTCCGAAGCGTCGCCGGGCAGGTACCCGAGCTCCTGGCCGCCGACCGCGTACAGCGGGCGGAAGACGATGATCTTCCGCTGCTGCTGCCGTTCGAGCACGGCCTCCAGCCCCGCGCACAGCGCGAGCGCCGACTTGCCGGTGCCGGCACGGCCGCCGAGCGAGACGATGCCGACCTCGGGATCGAGGAGCAGGTCGATCGCGATGCGCTGCTCGGCGGAGCGTCCGTGCAGCCCGAACACCTCGCGGTCGCCCCGTACGAGGCGGAACTCGCCGGGTCCGGTGACCCGGCCGAGCGCGGAGCCGCGTTCGGAGTGGATCACGAGCCCCGTATTCACCGGCAGCCCGCGCACCTGCTCGCTCACCGCGACTTCGGACTCGTAGAGGTCGCTGAGATCGTCTCCCGACACGTCGAGGTTCGCGATGCCGGTCCAGCCGGAGTCGGCGGCTTGTTCGGCGAGGTACTCCTCCGCCGTCAGCCCGAGCGAGGCCGCCTTCACCCGCATCGGCAGGTCCTTCGAGACCACCGTCACCCGGTGCCCCTCCTGCAGCAGGTGCATGGCCACCGCGAGGATGCGGGTGTCGTTGTCGCCCAGCCGCATCCCGGTGGGGAGCACGCTCGGGTCGGTGTTGGTCAGCTCCACCCGCAGCGTGCCGCCGCTGCCGACCGCGACCGGGAAGTCGAGCCGGCCGTGCTCGATCCGCAGTGCGTCGAGGTGGCGCAGCGCCTGGCGGGCGAAGTAGCCGAGTTCGGGATCGTGACGCTTGGCCTCCAGTTCGGTGATGACGACGACGGGGATCACGACCGAATGCTCCGCGAAGCGGAAGAACGCGCTCGGATCGCTCAGCAGCACCGAGGTGTCCAAAATATAGGAGCGCAGGTCAGTTTCCTGATCTGCGCTCTGGATGGTGTCCTGCCGGCTCTGCTCTGGTGCTCGTGTGGTCACAACCCGCTCCCACTCCGGGGCGTCCGCCCGGGGTCCTCGCGTCGACCGTGGGTTGCGAGCCGCATCCTCCGGCCGACTCGATCGGGCGCCGTGCCCGATGGGACGACCGTACGTCCGGCCGCCGCGTCGGCGTGCATCCCGCGCGGGCGTGTCGCGTGACGATTCCGTGAACGCGGGATTGCGGGCGTGCGCCGGGGGCGACGGATGGCGTGGTCAGCGGCCGAAGCGCCGGTCGCGCTTGGCGTAGTCGCGGATCGCGCGGAGGAAATCAACCTCTCGCAGGTCGGGGCCGAGCGCCTCGACGAAGTAGAACTCGCTGTGCGCCGACTGCCACAGCAGGAAGTCGCTCAGCCGCTGCTCGCCCGAGGTGCGGATCACGAGATCCGGGTCGGGCTGCCCGCCGGTGTACAGATGCTCACCGATCTGTTCGGGGGTGAGGCTCGCCGCGAGTTCCTCGAGCGAGCCGCCGCGCTGGTCGTGCTGGGTGATGATGCTCCGCACGGCATCCACGATCTCGCCGCGTCCGCCGTAGCCGACGGCGAGGTTCACGTGCATGCCGGTCCGGGATGCCGTGCGCTGCTCGGCGTCCGCGAGGGCTGCGGCGAGTCCTTCGGGCAGCAGGTCGGCGCGGCCGACGTGCTGGACCCGCCAGTCGCGCTCGTCGGAGAGCTCCGCGGCGAGCTCCGCGATGATCTGGATCAGGTCGTCCAGCTCCTTCGTGTCGCGCTTGTTCACGTTGTCGACCGAGAGCAGGTAGAGCGACACCACCTTGACGCCCACGTCGTCGCACCAGCGCAGGAACTCGCGCATCTTGGCGGCCCCGGCCCGGTGCCCGTGCGCGGCGGTGGCGTATCCGAGTTGACGCGCCCACCGGCGGTTGCCGTCGATCATCATCGCCACATGCTGCGGCACGCCCCCGGGCGGGATCCGTCGACGCAGCCGCCTGCTGTAGAGCCGGTAGAGGGGTCCCCGTTCTCCACGCTCGCGGGCTGTCATCACGTCTCTACGCTACCCCTCCCGCGCCTTCCCACAGGATTCGCAGCGCACGTGCCGTTGCCGGCATACGGTCGCCCATACGCTGGAGGACGTGAGTCGACGCCCGCGCGTGCCCGAGGTCCCCTCCCTGCCGCTGGTCGAGGAGGCGGCGTCGCATCGCGATGAGACGGAGATCAGACCCACCTGGCGCGGCTGGCTCCACGCCGGCACGTTCCCGGTGGCCCTGGTGCTCGGGATCGTGCTCATCGTGCTCGCGCAGGGCGCCGCCGCGAAGTGGTCCGCCGCCGTGTTCATGGTCAGCTCGCTGCTGCTGTTCGGCAACTCGGCGCTCTACCACCGGTTCGACTGGAAGCCGAAGGTCAAGGTCATCCTGAAGCGGATCGACCACGCGAACATCATGCTGCTGATCGCCGGCACCTACACGCCGATGGCGGTGCTCGCCCTGCCGACCGAGAAGGCGGTGATCCTGCTCTCGATCGTGTGGGGCGGTGCAATCCTCGGCATCCTCTTCCGGGTGTTCTGGATCAACGCGCCGCGGTGGCTCTACGTCGCGCTCTACCTGGCGCTCGGCTGGGCGGCGCTGATGTACATCGGCGACCTGTTCCACACGAACGCCGCGATGATGGTGCTCGTCCTCGTGGGCGGCGTGCTGTACTCCGGCGGCGCAGTGGTCTACGCGCTGAAGCGCCCCAACCCGTGGCCGGGCGTGTTCGGCTTCCACGAGATCTTCCACGCGTGCACCGTGCTGGCATTCCTCTGCCACTGGACCGCGAGCCTGCTCATCTGCCTGCACCCCGCCTTCCACGGCTGAGCGCACGGCGGCGGTCAGCCGCGGCGGGGATCTCGCTCGGGGTCGATGTCCTGGTCGTCGATGTCGCTCTCGAGCACGGCGCGGTCGCCCTGCGCGGCGGCGAGCTCCTCGGCGTCGAGCTGCTCGCGCACCTCGGAACGGTAGCGGGCGCGACGGATGCGCCGGAGCATGTCGATCACGAGGAGGATGACGATCACCGCGAGGATCGCGATGATCGCGAACCCCCACGGGCCCGGCGTCACGAGCGATTCGTCCACCATGCCGGTGTCCTCGGGGGCGGGGGTGACCGCCGCGACCCGCAGGAGAAGATTCATCAGGTGTCCTTCGTTCTGAACGTGACGGCCCACGCGAGCGCATAGCCTTGAAGCAAGCCTATTCCGACGCGAGAGTGTGATGACAACCCAGCAGATGCTCGACGACCGCTACGGCCGCACCCACCGCGGCCGCCGGTTCTGGATCGTGTTCGCTGCGGTCGGCGTGGCCGCCGCCGTCGCGGTCACCGCCTGGTTCGCCTTCTCCGCCTCCCGTGGCGCCGCCGATGCCCGCGACACCGCCTTCGAACTCGTCGACGAGCACACGGTCGCCATCTCGTTCCAGGTCTCAGCGCCCGCAGGGAGCGCGATCGTCTGCGCACTCGAAGCCCAGGACGAGGACCACGGGGTCGTCGGCTGGCGGATCGTGGAGTATCCGGCATCCGAGGCGCACACCCGCGCGTTCACCGAACGGGTGCCGGTGCTGTCCCAGGCGGCGACGGGTTTTGTCAACGCGTGCTGGGTGTCGTAGCCTATCCGGAACATGACGACGCCCCGGTGCCTGCCGGGGCGTCTTGGCATTCGCGGCCCGCGTGGCCGCCACGACGAAGGAGACGACCGTGTCTGCTGACGCTCCGGTGACCTTCCTCACTCAGGACGCTTACGATCGGCTCGCCGCCGAACTCGAGCACCTGTCCACCACCGGCCGCGAGGAGATCGCGAAGCGCATCGAGGCCGCCCGGGAGGAGGGCGACCTCAAGGAGAACGGCGGCTACCACGCCGCCAAGGACGAGCAGGGCAAGCAGGAGGCCCGCATCCGCACGCTCCAGGCGCTGCTGAAGGACGCCAAGGTCGGCGAAGCCCCCACCAGCACCGGCATCGTCGAGCCCGGCACCGTCATCACGGCGACCGTCGCCGGCGGCGAAGAGGTCTTCCTCCTCGGCAGCCGCGAGATCGCCGTCGGCTCCTCGCTCGACGTGTACAGCGAGGCGTCGCCGCTCGGCGCCGCGATCCTCGGCCTCAAGGAGGGCGACACGACGAGCTACACGGCCCCGAACGGGCGTGAGATCCCGGTCGAGATCCTCAAGGTGGAGACCTACACCGGCCAGTGACCGGACCGTCGACGCCGGGCGCCAGCGGAGGCTGCGCCCGGCGTCGGCGTCTCAGTCGGCGACGACCCTGGGCGCGTACCCCGCCTGCTGCAACGTGTCGATGACGAGGGCGCGGTGCTCGTCGCCGCGGGTCTCGACGCTCAGCTGCAGGATCACCTCGCTGATCTGCAGGCCCTGCCCGTGCCGGGTGTGGAGCACCTCGGTCACGTTCGCGCCGACCTCGGCGAGCAGTTCCGACACCCGTGCGAGCTGACCGGGACGGTCGGGCAGCGGGATCTGCAGGGTCATGTAGCGGCCGGACGCCGCGAGTCCGTGCGCGATGACGCGCTGGAGCAGCAGCGGGTCGATGTTGCCGCCGGAAAGCACGGAGACGGTCGGACCGGTCGCCTGCACCTTGCCGGTCAGGATCGCGGCGACACCCACCGCGCCCGCGGGTTCCACGACGAGTTTCGCCCGCTCGAGCAGCACGACGATTGCCCGTGCGATGTCGTCGTCGGTGACGGTGACGACCTCGTCGACGACGTCGCGGATGACCTCGAACGGCACATCGCCGGGACGAGCCACCGCGATCCCGTCCGCGATGGTGGGCGCCGTCTCGACCTGCACGGGCGCGCCGGCCGCGAGGGACGCCGGGTAGGCGGCGGAGTTCTCCGCCTGCACCCCGATGACGCGCACGGTCCGTCCGGCGGCCGCGGCGCGGGCCTTCACCGCCGCGGCGACGCCCGCGATGAGTCCGCCGCCGCCGATGCCGACGAGCACGGTGTCCAGGTCGGGCATGTCCTCCCACAGCTCGAGTCCGAGCGTGCCCTGCCCGACGATGATGTCGTGGTGATCGTATGGCGGGATGAACACCGCACCGGTCCGCTCGGCGAACTCCGCGGCGAGCCGGAGCGGCGTCTCGACGGTCGTGCCCTCGAGCACCACCTCGGCGCCGTAGCCACGGGTCGCGAGGAGTTTCGGCACCGGCACGCCGAGCGGCATGAAGATGGTGGCCGTGATGCCGAGCCGCTTCGCCGCGAGCGCCACACCCTGCGCGTGGTTCCCGGCGGATGCGGCCACGACGCCGCGGGCGCGCTCCTCGGCCGTGAGGCGCGACATCCGGTAGGCGGCGCCGCGCACCTTGAACGAGCCGGTGCGCTGCAGGTTCTCCAGCTTCAGCCGCACCGGGACGCCCAGCGTGTCGGAGAGGTATTCGGAGTCGCTCAGCGGGGTCCGGGTGATCAGCGGCGCCAGGACGGCGGCGGCGTTCTCGAAGTCGGCCAGGGTCGGCAAGGTCACGCCCGTGTTCTCCTTTGTCGTGGGACGGTGCTCCAGATCAGATCGCCCGGCGCGGGGCGCAGGCCCGTCTCCCAGGAGCGGCGGGAGAGGTAGACCG
>JAEZSU010000390.1 GCA_023421635.1 Actinomycetes bacterium
GCATGATCCCGCTCGGCTCATGCACCATGAAGCTCAACGCCGCCACCGAGATGGCCGCGGTGTCCTGGCCCGAGTTCGCCCGCGTGCACCCCTTCGCGCCCGAGGCCGATGTGCGCGGCACGCTCGCACTCATCGAGCAGCTCGAGACGTGGCTGGCGGAGGTGACCGGGTACGACGCCGTCTCGCTGCAGCCGAACGCCGGGTCGCAGGGCGAGCTGGCAGGCCTGCTCGCCATCCGGCAGTTCCACGACGCGAACGGCGAGTCGGACCGCACCGTGTGCCTCATCCCGTCCTCCGCGCACGGCACGAACGCGGCATCCGCCGTGCTCGCCGGGATGCGGGTCGTCGTCGTGGCGTGCGACGAGGCCGGCAACGTCGACCTCGAGGATCTGCGCGCGAAGATCGCCGAGCATGCCGACGCGCTCGCCGCGCTCATGATCACGTACCCGTCGACCCATGGCGTGTACGAGCAGGACGTGCTCGAGCTCACGCAGGCCGTGCACGACGCGGGCGGGCAGGTGTACGTCGACGGCGCGAACCTCAACGCGCTGCTCGGGTTCGCGCGGTTCGGCGACCTCGGCGGCGACGTGTCGCACCTGAACCTGCACAAGACGTTCGCGATCCCGCACGGCGGCGGCGGTCCCGGCGTCGGCCCGGTCGCGGCGAAGGCGCACCTCGCGCCCTACCTGCCCTCGCATCCGCTCTCGCAGCGCGCCGACCACGGCGGGTTCATCACCGAGCGGGTGGCGCGGTTCGACGGGGGACCGGTCTCGGCCGCGCCGTACGGCTCGGCATCCATCCTCCCGATCTCGTGGGCGTACATCCGGATGCTGGGCCGAGAGGGGCTGCAGCAGGCGACCGGTGCCGCCGTGCTCGCCGCGAACCACATCGCGGCGCGCCTGCGCGGGCACTTCCCGGTGCTGTACGCGGGGGAGGGCGGCCTCGTCGCGCACGAGTGCATCCTCGATCTGCGGCCGCTGCGCGCGGAGACCGGGATCACCGTCGACGACGTCGCCAAGCGGCTCATCGACTACGGGTTCCACGCGCCGACGATGTCTTTTCCGGTCGCGGGGACCCTCATGGTGGAACCGACCGAGTCCGAGGACCTCGACGAGCTCGAGCGCTTCATCGAGGCGATGATCGCGATCAAGGCCGAGGCGGAGGAGGTCGCCGCGGGCACCTGGCCCGCCGACGACAACCCGCTCGTGCACGCGCCGCACACCGCGCAGGCGATCGCGGAGGACGAGTGGCCGCATCCGTACTCCCGCCGCCGCGCCGTGTACCCGGTGCCCTCGCTCGTCCGCACGAAGTACTGGCCTCCCGTCCGCCGCATCGACAACGCCTACGGCGACCGCAACCTCGTGTGCGCCTGCCCGCCCCCCGAGGCCTTCGCCTGACCCGGGGTTCTGCCCCTGTCTGCGAGTTGGGTTCTGGGCGCCGAGACGGTGGGTGAGCCCCACGGTCTCGGCGCCCAGAACCGATCTCGCGGTCAGGGAGCGGTCACGGAGCGGTCAGGGCTCGGCGCAGCTCGAGCAGACGCGCGGTGTCTTCGGGACGGATGCGGCGTAGACCTGCACCAGAGAGGATGCCGCGGAGGGCGGGGAAGGCGACGACCTCGTCCCATGCCCAGTGTGCGACACCGCGGACGTGTTCGCGCAGGCGGGCGTCGCGGCGCCGGCGGGCGCGCAGGAGGAGCAGCGGGTCGCCGAACCGGCCGTCGTACTTGAGGTCGCCGTCAGCTTCGCCGACGACGCGGGCGCCCGGCCACCACATGTCTGCGCGGTCGCGCTCGCCGCTCGCGCTCGTGAACCAGTGCTGCAGCTCCGGTTCGGGATAGCCCAGCCATTCGACGGCGGCCCGGCTGATCGACTCGAGCGTGGATTCGGCCAGCGGGGTCGCCCGCTGCAGCGGCCATCTCGCCTGGCGCCGTCCGCGACTGGACGCGCGCGACTCGTTCACCGCGACGAGCCGTTCGACGGTCATGCGCGGATCGAGACGGAGCACCGCATCCGCGACGGACAGCGCCAGCGCCGGCTGCCGGGTCCGGGCGATGTCCACTGCAGTCTCGGCCGGGCTCGTCACGGCGACTGCGTCGAGGTCGGACACCTCCCGCGGCACGGCGGACGCGTGGATGCGCACCCCGGCGATCGTCCCGGTCGTGATCGCGGGGTCCTGGAGCACGTGCACGATGCCGGGGTCGCCGAACACGGGGAGCCCGTGCAGAGCTGCGGCCGAGTCGTGGCAGAACACCGCATCCGGGTACACGAGCGCAGTCGCGTGGACGCGGGCGAGGTAGCGGTCCCACGGTGACGAATCGCGCCAGGCGGGTGCGGGCGCATAGACTCCGCGGCGGACCAGCACGAGCTCCCCTCGGGCCAACGCCCGCTCGGGATGCGGGATCTGCCTGCTGCGCATGAGCGGCACCGGGGAGGACGACGCGGGGATGGATGCGGTGGAAGCCATGCCGGCAGGCTCGCCGGTGCGACTTGTCACGGCCCCTCCGGCCCTGCACCTTGTGGACGCCGCATCCCCCGTCCGCCCCTGTGGAGGACCGGTCGCGGCACCCGTCCCGCGCGCAGGTTGGACACCGAGATGGGTTCTGGCCGCCGAGACAAAGGGTGGAACCCACCGGCTCGGCGCCCAGAACCCATCTCGCGGCCAGCGACAGCAGCGAGCCCGCGGGGGTCAGGCGAAGACGGCGGGGAACCAGGCGACGGCGAGGGGGTAGCCGACGAAGGCGATGATGTCGATGAGGGTGTGCGCGATCACGAGCGGCAGCACCCGGCCCCAGCGGCGGTAGCACCACCCGAACACGATGCCCATCGCGAAGTTGCCGACGATCGAGCCGAAGCCCTGGTACGCGTGGTAGGCGGCGCGCAGGCCCGCGGTGGCGAGGATGATCGTCCACCAGCCCCAGCCGAGCCGCCGGAGCCGGTCGAACAGGTACCCCAGGAAGATCACCTCTTCGGTGAGCCCGGCCCGCAGCGCCGCCAGCACGAGGAGCGGCACCGTGTACCAGGCGGCATCCAGCGGGGATGCCGACACCTGCAGCGTCACCCCGGCCAGCCGCCCGAGCGCGTACAGCGCGAGCCCCGGGATGCCGATGACGGCGACGAGCAGCACCCCGCGGCCCGCGTCGCCGCCGAACCGGCGGAAGTCCAGGCCCATCCGGCGCAGCGCGTTCGTCCCCGGTTCCCACAGCAGGTACACCACGAGTGCGACCGTCGCGAGACCGAAGCAGATCGAGAGGAACTGGTACAGCGCGTCCCAGAACGCCTGCACATCCCGCGACGGGTTCAGCTGCGTCTGCTGCTCGCCGAGCGCGACGTCCTCGGTGAGCGCCCGCTGCAGCGATCTGATCAGCGAGAGCACCGAATACAGCGCGGACTGCCCGACCGACACCGCCAGGACGAGCACGACCTCCCACCCGAGACGGATGCGGGCGGCACCGGTCGCATGCGGCGGGTCGACGACGCCGAAGCTGGGGGAGCGCACGCGCACAGCCTGCCACACCCGTGCGGCGCCGGACTGAGACCGGGTTTCAGTGGTTACGGGACCCAGGTTCACGGGCGTGGTACCGAGCGTGGATGCGGACCCCCGTGCGGCTGAGCAGATTGCTTCAGTCATCCGGTCGAGGATTAGAGAAGTGTCACAGTTTGCTCACGTGTTTTGACCACAGCGAGTGAGGTGCTTATGGTTTCACCTATCAGCGGCCCATCCGTCCACAGCGGGGATGAGGCCGCATCACCCTTGCACAGGAGGCAAAGTGAAGCGCACAAAGATCGCGCTCGCGAGCATCGCTCTGATCGGGGCGGGCTCGCTCGCTCTGGCCGGTTGCGCCGGTGGCGGATCGTCCGATTCGTCCACCAGCGCCGGCGGCATCATCACGGCGAACGGCTCCGAGCCGCAGAACCCGCTCATCCCGACCAACACCAACGAGACCGGTGGCGGGAAGATCATCGACGAGGTCTTCGCCGGCCTCATCTACTACGACGCCGACGGCAACCCGGTCAACGACGTGGCCGAGGAGATCACGGTCGAGGACCCCCAGAACCTCACCGTCAAGATCAAGGAAGGCCAGAAGTTCACCAACGGCGAGGAAGTCACCGCCGACAACTTCATCAAGGCCTGGAACTACGGTGCGCTCCTGTCGAACGAGCAGCTCTCGAGCTACTTCTTCGAGGACATCGAGGGCTTCAGCTGGGACGAGGACTCCGAGCTGACCGGCCTCGAGCAGGTCGACGACTACACCTTCACGATCGCGCTGAACAAGCCCGCCGCCGACTTCGCGCTGCGCCTGGGCTACTCGGCCTTCTACCCGCTCCCCGACGTCGCGTTCGAGGACATGGAGGCGTTCGGCGAGGCCCCCATCGGCAACGGCCCGTACAAGCTGGCCTCCGACGACGCCTGGCAGCACGACGTCGAGATCGACCTCGTGAAGAACGAGGACTACAAGGGCAGCCGTGAGGCCAAGAACGACGGTCTGAAGATCGTCTTCTACGCCTCGCAGGATGCGGCGTACGCCGACCTCCTCGCCGGCAACCTGGACGTCCTCGACGCCATCCCGGACGCCGCGCTCGCGACCTACGAGTCCGACCTCGCCGACCGCGCGGTCAACCAGCCCGCCGCGATCTTCCAGTCCTTCACCATCCCGGAGCGCCTCGCGCACTTCTCGGGCGAGGAGGGCAAGCTCCGCCGCGCCGCCATCTCGATGGCGATCAACCGCGAGGAGATCACCGAGACGGTGTTCCAGGGCACCCGCACCCCCGCGAGCGACTTCACCTCGCCGGTCATCGCCGGCTGGTCGGACTCCCTCGAGGGCGCCGAGGTCCTGGACTACGACGCCGAGCAGGCGAAGGCGCTGTGGGCCCAGGCCGACGCCATCTCGCCGTGGACCGGCACGTTCCAGATCGCGTACAACTCCGACGGCGGCCACCAGACGTGGGTCGACGCGGTGACCAACTCGATCAAGAACACGCTCGGCATCGAGGCCTCCGGCGCTCCGTACGTCGACTTCGCGTCGCTGCGCACGGACGTGACCGACCGCGCCATCCAGACCGCGTTCCGCACCGGTTGGCAGGCCGACTACCCCGGTCTGTACAACTTCCTCGGCCCGCTCTACGCGACCAACGCCGGCTCCAACGACGGTGACTACTCGAACCCCGAGTTCGACGCGCTGCTGTCCGAGGGCATCTCGGCCACCGAGCTCGAGGAGCAGAACAGCAAGTTCCAGGACGCCCAGGAGGTCCTGCTGCAGGACCTGCCGGCCATCCCGCTCTGGTACTCCAACGTGAACGGTGGCTTCGCCGACACGGTGCAGGGTGTCCAGTTCGGCTGGAACTCGGTCCCGCTGTACTACGCGATCACCAAGGGCTGACAAGCCCGGTCGCTCCCGCGAGGCGGTGACGGACACGTCACCGCCTCGCGGCTTGTCCATGGAAAGCTCGCGTCCGCGTCGAACACACGGCACGATGCTCTCAGGGGAACCAGCCCAGGCCGATCGCCTGAGCCAGGGTTCCCCGTGATTCGGAGGGAGTGAGGATGCTCGGTTACATCCTCAGACGCATCCTGCAGCTGATCCCGGTCTTCCTGGGATCGACGCTGCTCATCTACGCGCTGGTGTTCGCGATGCCGGGCAACCCGATCCTGGCGCTGTTCGGCGACAAGACGCCGAACGAAGCGGTCGTGGCAGCGCTCGAGGCGCAGTACCACCTCGACCAGCCGTTCATCGTGCAGTACTTCTACTACCTGCTCGGCATCTTCCAGGGCGACATGGGCCAGACCTTCTCCGGTCAGTCCGTGAACGACGTGCTCGCCCGCACGCTCCCGGTCACCGGGCGCCTGGCCATCATGGCCATCGGCATCGAGTTCGTGCTCGCGATCATCATCGGCACGATCTCGGCCCTCCGAAAGGGCAAGATCTTCGACAACGCGATGCTCGTCCTCTCGCTCATCTTCGTGGCGCTGCCGATTTTCGTGCTCGCGTTCCTCGCGCAGTACTTCCTGGCGATCCAGTGGGGCTGGTTCCGGCCGACGGTCGGTTCGCAGAACGACTGGGGCGACCTGTGGCTCCCGGCCATCGTGCTCGGTGTGAGCCTGTACGCGACGAGCATGCGCCTCATGCGCGGCTCGGTCATCGACACGCTGAACCAGGACTGGGTGCGCACGGCCTACAGCAAGGGCCTCCCGCGCCGCCGGGTCATCCCCGTGCACGTGCTGCGCAACTCCCTCATCCCCGTCATCACCAACTCCGCCACCAACTTCGGCGTGCTGTTGGTCGGCGCGACCGTCACCGAGGCGATCTTCAACGTCCCCGGCGTCGGCAACACGCTCTTCCAGGCGACACTGCGCCACGAAGGCCCCACGATCGTCTCCTTCGTGACCGTGTTCGTCATCCTGTACGTGCTGGTCAACCTGGTGGTCGACCTGCTCTACGGTCTGCTCGACCCGAGGATCCGCTATGTCAAGTAACGCCGAACTGCCCACGCACTACGTCGCGCCGGTGAAGGACGCCGTCGTCACGGTGGATGCGGTCAAGGTCGATGAGAAGCCCGCGAGCCTCTGGGGCGACGCCTGGCGCGACCTCCGCAGGCGCCCCACCTTCTGGATCTCCGTCGCGATCGTGTTCGTCGTGCTGCTCATGGCGCTCTTCCCGACGCTGTTCACCCAGACCCCGCCGAACAGCAACTGCCAGCTCGCGAACAGCAACGCCGGCCCCGCGGCCGGCCACCCGCTCGGGTTCACGTTCCAGGGCTGCGACATCTGGGCGCGGATCGTGTGGGGCACCCGTACCTCCGTCGCCGTCGGCGTGCTGGCGACCCTCATCGGGTCGATCATCGGCCTCGTGATGGGCGCCCTCGCCGGCTTCTACGGCGGCTGGCTGGACTCGCTCCTCTCCCGCGTCGGCGACATCTTCTTCGCCATCCCCTACATCCTGGCGGCCGTGGTCGTGATGAGCGTCTTCTACAACTTCCGGAACGTGTTCACGCTCGCGCTCGCGATCGGCGGGTTCGCGTGGGCCTCGACGGCCCGCGTGGTGAGAGCCGAGATCCTGCGGGTGCGCCAGGCGGACTTCGTGATGGCGTCGCAGGCGCTGGGGCTCAGCAAGTTCCGCACCCTCCTGAACCACGTCATCCCGAACGCCATCGCGCCGCTGCTGGTCGTCTCGACCCTGGCGCTGGCAGCCGCGATCGTCGCCGAGGCGACGCTGGCGTTCCTGGGGGTCGGGCTCGGGTCCAACGTCATGAGCTGGGGCGCCGACATCAGCCAGGCCCAGACATCGCTGCGCACCGCACCGATGGCGCTCATCTACCCGTCGCTGGCGCTGACGATCACCGTGCTGGCGTTCATCCTGCTGGGCGAGCTCATCCGAGACGCCCTCGACCCGAGAGCGAGGGCGCGCCGATGACCGGCACCGCGACCACACCGTTGCTCAGCATCCGCGATCTGAAGGTCGCCTTCGACACCCAGCGCGGCTCCCGCGAGGTGTTGCACGGGGTCGACCTCGACATCTTCCCCGGCGAGACCGTCGCCATCGTGGGGGAGTCGGGATCGGGCAAGTCCACCACCGCCTCGGCGATCGTGAACCTGCTCCCCGGCACCGGTCACGTCACCAACGGCAGTATCACGCTCGACGGGCGTGAGCTGACCGACCTGTCCAAGGCCCAGATGGAGCGGGTGCGCGGGCGCGACATCGGCTACGTCCCGCAGGACCCAATGTCGAACCTCAACCCGGTCTGGTCGATCGGCTTCCAGGTCAAGGAGGCGGTCCGCGCCAACGGCATCGCCACCGGCCGCCAGGCCGTCAACGCGCGGGCGATCGAGGTGCTGGAGCAGGCCGGGTTGAAGGATGCTGCCAAGCGCATGCACCAGTACCCGCACCAGTTCTCCGGCGGGATGCGGCAGCGCGCCCTCATCGGCATCGGCCTGGCCGCCGACCCGAAGCTGCTCATCGCGGACGAGCCCACGAGCGCGCTCGACGTGACGGTGCAGCGGGTCATCCTCGACCACATGGCGACCCTCACGCGGGAGAAGGGCACCTCGGTGCTCCTCATCACGCACGATCTCGGTCTTGCCGCCGAGCGTGCGGCACGGCTCATCGTCATGCAGCACGGCGAGATCGTCGAGGCGGGACCGAGCCGCGAGATCCTGCAGAACCCGCAGCACCCGTACACGAAGCGCCTGGTCGCAGCCGCGCCCTCGATCGCCTCGCAGCGCATCCAGGCGCGCCACGAGAGCGTCGGCATCGAGACGACCCAGGACCTCGCCGCGATCCCGCCGGCGATCCGGGTGAGCGAGCTGACCAAGGACTACAAGATCCGCCAGGGCGGGTTCCGCAGCATCCCATTCCGCGCGGTCGACAACGTGTCGTTCGAGATCCCGCGGGGCAAGACGCTGGCGCTGGTCGGCGAGTCGGGGTCGGGCAAGTCCACCGTCGCGAAGATGGTGCTCAAGCTCGAGGAGCCCACCTCCGGAGCGATCGAGGTCGACGGCAAGGACGTCGCCACGATCTCCAACCGCGAGGCGTTCAACCTGCGCCGGCGGATGCAGCCGGTGTTCCAGGACCCGTACGGCTCACTCGACCCGCTCCGCAACATCGGCAACACCATCGCCGAGCCGCTGGACATCCACAAGGTCGGCGACACCGCATCGCGCCGTGCCCGGGTGCGGGAGCTGCTCGACCAGGTGTCGCTGCCGCAGGAACTGGCCACCCGCTACCCGAACGAGCTGTCGGGCGGGCAGCGCCAGCGCGTCGCGATCGCGCGGGCGCTCGCGCTCAAGCCCGACATCGTCGTGCTCGACGAGGCGGTCTCCGCGCTCGACGTGCTGGTGCAGGACCAGATCCTGCAGCTGCTCGCGGAGCTCCAGTCCGAGCTCGACCTGACCTACCTGTTCATCACCCACGACCTCGCGGTCGTGCGCGTGGTGGCCGACACCGTGTGCGTCATGGAGCGTGGCAAGGTCGTCGAGCAGGGCACCGTCGACGAGATCTTCGCGAACCCGTCGCAGGAGTACACCCGGCGCCTGCTGGATGCCATCCCCGGCGCCTCGATCCCGCTCGGGGGCGCGCTCTGACCCGTACCGTCTACCGGACCACCGCGGCGACCGTCGGCCTCATCGGCTCGGCGGTCGTCGTGGCGTTCCTGCTCGGGGACGCGCTGCTGCGCGCCGGCCTGCGGGAGACGCTCCTGCTCGCGCCCTGGCTGCTGCTCCTGCTCTGGGGCGTCTACGTGGGCGTGTTCACGTCGCACGTCACGACGGATGCCGACGGTGTCACCGTGCAGAACTTCCTGCGTCGCACGCACCTGACCTGGACCGCGGTGACGGACATCGACCTGGCGTACCAGCTCGTCATCACGACCACCGAGGGACGCCGGATCAGCTGCTACGGCGGCCCGGTGAACGGCCGCCCGGCCCGTGCCGCGCAGCGGGCCCGCGACGGCCGCGGCGACGCGAGCCTCCAGGATCTGGATCGCATCCGCGACGACTGGGAGACGGGACGCGCGGCGGGCGGGCCGCCGGTGACCACCCGATCGTGGGATCTCCCCGCGATCATCGCGTTCCTGGTGCTGGCCGCGGGGGCGGTTGTCGCTTCGATCATCGTCGTGCCCTGACACTCATCGATGTGGGAGTTCTCCACAGCTTGTGTCGGGCAGGTTGCGGCCCAGACCCCCGGTGTTACGGTCGTGAGAACATCGCGTCCTCCCGCTGATCAGCGTCGATCACAGCAGTAGTGTCAGAGCCGATCGGGTAGCCGGGAGCCGTGGAAGACCGGCCGCAGGCGGCCGGTCGACCGAGTCCCCCCGCTCGAAGGTTCTGAATCGATGACGTCACCCGTCGTGCCCGCGCACGGACGGATCCCGGCCGCATGACGGCCCGGGTCCGCACCCCCCACCGCGCATCCGCCGCCCTGAGGACCGTCCGGCCGTGGTGAAGTATCTCGCGCGCCGCACGGCCGGCTGGCTGCTGATGATCTTCGTCGCGACGAACCTGGTGTTCTTCCTGGCCTGGACCTACCTCGACCCGCGCAGCAACTACGTCGGCAGGCGTCCGCCGCTCGACGAGACGCAGATCCAGGCGCTGCTCGAGCCGCGCGGGCTCAGCGACGCCACGCCGCTCCTGGAGCGCTGGTGGCGCTGGCTGACCGCGATCCTCACCCGGTGGGACTGGGGCGTGAGCCCGGTCGGGCAGTCGGTGAACTCGCAGATCTCCTCCCGGATGTGGGTCAGCGCCGAGCTGGTGCGCGGCGCCACGATCATCACGACGCTCCTCGGCATCGCGCTCGGCGTCTACACCGCGTCGCGGCAGTACCGGCTCGCCGACCGTATCGGCACCGCCAGTTCGATCGTCACCCTCAACATCCCGATCGTCGTGGCGGCGCTCATGATCGTGCTGCTCGCCATCTCGGTGAACAACGCCGTCGGCGCCCGGGTGTTCTTCGTGACGGGTGCGGCGAGTCCCGGGGTGAGCGGGGTGGTCCCGGTGCTCATCGACGCCCTGCAGCATCTCATCCTGCCCACCCTCGCGCTCGTGCTCGTGGGGTACGCCGGCATCCACTTCCTGCAGCGCTCGCTGCTGCTGGACAACATCAACGCGGACTACGTGCGGATGGCGCGGGCGAAGGGGCTCACCAAGCAGCAGGCCATCCGCCGCCACGCGCTGCGGACGTCGCTCATCCCGGTGACGACCCAGGTGGCCTTCTCCATCCCCGCCATCTTCACCGGTGCGATCCTCACCGAGTCCATCTTCGGCTGGCGCGGCATGGGGCAGTACTTCACCCAGACCCTTGCCACCAACGACATCCACGGCACCGTCGCGATCGCCGCGTTCGGCGCCGTCATGACCGCGATCGGGGCACTGCTGGCGGACATCGCCGTGGTCATCCTCGATCCCCGAGTGCGAGTGAGCTGACATGGCCGTCACGCAACTGGTCGATCCCCTCGAGCACGGCGACAACCCGCCGGTCGAGCCGGACCCGCTCCGCCCCCGGACGAAGCGGCTGTCGAAGCTGCAGCTGTACTCGCGGCGGTTCCTGCGCAACCGCACCGCCGTCGCCGGCGCCGTGGTGTTCGTGGTCATCGTCCTGTTCGCGATCATCGGTCCGTTCACGCAGCGGTTCGATCACGTCGAGCTCGACTTCCTGGCCCTCAGCGATCCGCCGTCGGGGGAGCACTGGTTCGGCACGAACAACGCGGGCAACGACCTCTACGCGCAGGTGGTCGTGGGGCTGCAGCGCTCCCTGATGATCGCGATCACGGTGTCGCTCGGCACCACCGTGCTCGCCGCGCTCGTCGGCACCACCGCTGCGTACTTCGGCGGCTGGTACGAGCGGATCTCGCTGTTGGTGATCCACTTCCTCATGGTCGTGCCGACCTTCCTGGTGCTCGCCATGCTCTCCAACGACTCCGGTGGCGACTGGCGGGTGATCGCGCTCATGCTGATCCTGGTGAGCTGGTTCTTCACCGCCCGCACCATCTGGACCCTCTCCCTCTCGCTCCGCGAGCGGGAGTACATCGCGGCGGCCCGGTACATGGGCGTCTCGGGCTTGCGCATCGTGGTCCGGCACATGCTGCCGAACATCGGGTCGCTCCTCATCATCAACTTCACCCTCGGCGTGGTCGCCGCAGTGCAGGCCGAGACCGGGCTGTCCTTCCTCGGGTTCGGGGTGAAGGCACCCGACGTGTCGCTCGGCTCCCTCATCGGCGTCGGCGCCGGCACCATCACCAGCGCGCCGTGGCTCTTCCTCTTCCCCGCGGCGGCGCTCACGCTCCTCACCGTCTCGATGGCGCTCATCGCGGACGGGCTGCGCGACGCGCTCGATCCCACCTCGGCGGCGGGAGGCCGCGCATGAGCGAGCCCGTGCTGTCCGTGCGCGATCTGCACGTGCGCTTCCCCTCGGAGGCAGGGCGGGTGGATGCGGTGCGCGGGATCTCGTTCGACCTGCTCCCCGGGCGCACGCTCGGCATCGTCGGCGAGTCGGGGTCGGGCAAGTCGGTCACCTCGCTCGCGATCATGGGCCTGCTCGACGAGAAGGCGACCGTCACCGGCTCCATCCGCTTCGACGGCGAGGAGCTGCTCGGCAAGTCGGACCGGGAGCTCTCGCTCATCCGCGGCAACGGCATGGCGATGATCTTCCAGGACCCGCTCACCTCGCTCACCCCGGTGTTCACGATCGGCGACCAGATCGTGGAGGCGCTGCAGACGCACAACCGCATCTCCCGCCGCGCCGCCCAGGCGCGCGCGATCGAACTGCTGCGGCTGGTCGGCATCCCGAACCCGGAGCGCCGGATGCGCGCGTTCCCGCACGAGTTCTCCGGCGGGATGCAGCAGCGTGTCGTGATCGCGATCGCGATGGCGAACGACCCGAAGCTCATCATCGCCGACGAGCCCACCACGGCCCTGGACGTCACGATCCAGGCGCAGATCCTCGAGCTCATCGGCACCGCGAAGGAGCAGACCGGTGCGGCGGTGATCATGATCACCCACGACATGGGGGTCGTCGCCGGCACCGCGGACGACGTCATCGTGATGTACGCCGGCCGTCCGGTCGAGCAGGCGCCGGTGCGGACGCTGTTCCACGACCCGCGCATGCCGTACACGATCGGTCTGCTCGGGGCGATCCCGCGCATCGACAAGGCGGAGAAGACGCCGCTCATCCCGATCGAGGGCACGCCGCCGCTCCTCATCGACGTGCCGGACCGATGCCAGTTCGCCGCCCGCTGCCCGATCGCCGTCCCCGCCTGCCTCGAGCACGAGCCCGCGCTCGCCCCGGTCGGGCACGTGCTCGTGCACGCCGGGGCGGGGGATGCCGCAGGCGGACCCGGCGCCGCCGACCACCGCGCGGCGTGTATCCGTGCCGACGAGATCGAGGACCGGCGCATCGACGGCGAGCCGGTCTTCGCACCGCCGGTCATCCCCGAGAGCGAGGTACTGCGGGTCCCGCGTGAGGACCGGCCGGCGACGCTCGAGGTACGGAACCTCCGCAAGGTCTTCCCGCTGCTGAAGGGCTCGCTGTTCAAGCGCAAGGTCGGTGAGGTGCACGCCGTCCGCGGCGTGAGCTTCGACATCCGCGAGGGGGAGACCCTCGCCGTCGTGGGGGAGTCCGGCTCGGGGAAGACCACGACGCTGCTGGAGATCATGGACCTGGCGCCGCAGCACGACGGCGACATCAGGGTCGGCGGCCGGAGCGTGGCGGACATCGCCGGCGGCCGCGACACCAGGCGGGTGCGCCGCGACCTGCAGATCGTCTTCCAGGACCCGGTGGGCTCGCTCGATCCGCGCATGACGGTCGCCGACATCATCGTCGAGCCGCTCCGGGTGATCGGCACCCCGCGGCACGAGGCGGAGGCCAGGGTCGACGAGCTCATGGAGCTCGTCGGGCTCGACCCGGCCCACAGCGACCGGTTCCCGACCGCGTTCTCGGGCGGGCAGCGGCAGCGCATCGGCATCGCCCGAGCGCTCGCCACGAACCCGCGGCTCGTGGTGCTGGACGAACCCGTCTCCGCGCTCGACGTCTCGATCCAGGCGGGGGTGATCAACCTCCTCGACGAGCTGAAGAGCAGGCTCGGCATCTCGTACCTGTTCGTCGCGCACGATCTGTCCGTCGTCCGGCACATCGCCGACCGCGTCGCCGTGATGTACCTCGGCACGTTCGTCGAGGTCGGCGACGTCGACGCCGTCTTCGACGACCCCCGGCATCCCTACACCCAGGCCCTGCTGTCGGCCGTGCCCGTCCCCGACCCGGATGCGGAGCGCACCCGCGAGCGGATCCTGCTCACCGGCGACCTCCCGAGCCCCACGGAGGATCCGACCGGCTGCCCCTTCGTGTCCCGCTGCCCGCTGTACGCGACGCTCGACGAGCCGGATCGGGAGCGGTGCCGCCAGGAGCGTCCGGCACTCACCGCGACCGCTCCGGACCACGCCAACGCGTGCCACTACCGCTGAGGCCCACCGACCCCATCCCCCCAGAGAAGAAGGAAGCACCAATGAAACGGCAACGCATGTTCGTCGGCATCCTGGCCGGCGGCGCAGCACTCGCGCTCACCCTCACGGCCTGCTCCGGCGGTGGCGACGACGGCGGCGACGGTGACGGCGAGACCACCGCCATCGTCGGCGCCGACTACAACCCGCAGGACCGCGACAACCTCCAGCAGGGCGGCGAGGTGACCTTCCCGATCGGCGAGATCACGCCGCAGATGAACGTCAACCACGCCGACGGCACGGTCGACACCGCACGGATCTGGGAGTGGTACAACCCGCAGACGATCCTCATGTCGCCGGAGGGCGAGGTGTCGGCGAACCCGAACTACCTCACCGACTGGACGACCGAGGAGGTCGACGGCAAGACCGTCGTCACCTACACGATCAACCCGGAGGCGACCTGGAACGACGGCACGCCCATGACCTGGGAGTCGTACGACCTCACCTGGAAGGCGAACCGCTCGAACGACGAGGGGTACGTCCCCAACAGCACGGACGGCTACTCGCTCATCGAGTCGGTCACCCAGGGCGAGGACGAGCGCCAGGCCGTCGTCACCTTCTCCCAGGTGTACCCCTGGACCGACGGGCTGTTCTGGCACATCCTGCATCCCGCGGTGAACAGCCCCGAGGTGTTCAACGACGCGTACCTCGGCGACCCGCATCCGGAATGGGGCGCCGGCCCGTACACGATCGACCAGTTCGACGCGAACGGCGGCACGGTCAGCTTCGTCCCGAACGAGAACTGGTGGGGCGACGAGCCCATGCTCGACGAAGTGACCTTCCGCCAGCTCGACGACACCGCGATGCTGAACGCGTTCCGCGCGGGCGAGATCGACTACGCCGACAACCTCACCGCCGACAACCTCGCGCAGCTCGAGGGCATGGACGACATCGAGATCTACCGTGCCCAGCGCACCGCGACCAACCTCCTGGAACTCGACGCCGAGAAGCCGCAGTTCGCGGACCTCGAGGTGCGCGAGGCCATCTTCAAGGCCATCGACCGCGACCAGATCAAGGAGGTCGTGTGGAACGACCTCGGCTACGAGGAGGAGGACGCCGGCTCGCTCCTGCTGTTCCCGTTCCAGGACGGGTACGAGGATGCGCTGACCGAGGCCGGCTGGAGCTTCGACGCGGACGAGGCCAACGCCATCCTCGACGAGGCAGGCTGGACCGCCGGTGACGACGGCATCCGCGAGAAGGACGGCGTGCGACTGGCGGGCACCCTGCCGGTGTTCGGCGACGACCCGATCGTCGAAGCCCGCGCGCGCGTCGTGCAGGCGCAGCTGAAGGAGATCGGGATGGACGTCCAGATCGACGTGCGCCCCACCTCCGACTTCTCCAGCGACCTCAACACGAAGAACTGGGACCTCGTGATGCTCGGGTTCTCCTCGTCCGACCCCTACGGCGTGGCCTACATGTGCCAGGTGTACTGCTCCGACAGCTCGCTGAACCTGTCGGGTGCGGGGAACGCCGAGATCGACGAACGCATCGCGTCCGAGGTGGCGGCCCTTCCCACCCAGGAGGAGCAGACCGCGGCAGGGCTCGCGCTCGAGGCGGAGATCATGGCCGAGACGTGGGGCATCCTGCCCCTGTACGCGGGACCGTGGATCTCGGCCGCGACCGCGGGCCTGGCGAACCTCACTCCGGAGACCTACACCGGTCTCGACCTCTTCGGGCTGCAGCCCGTCGAGAACGTCGGCTGGATGAAGTAGGCGGCGCCTGCCAGGGCCCGGCGGAGCGATCCGCCGGGCCTTCGGCGCTCCCGGGGGTCTCGCAGCCTGGACCCGATAGAGTGGGGATGCCGGAATCCCGGCCCTCTTCCCCACTGTAAGGATTCTTCGATGGCGCGTGCCCTCCGCTCCGACCTCCGCAACGTCGCGATCGTCGCGCACGTCGACCACGGCAAGACGACCCTCGTGGACGCGATGCTGCGGCAGACGGGATCCTTCGGCGAACACGCCCACGTCGACGAGCGCGCCATGGACTCGAACGATCTCGAGCGTGAGAAGGGCATCACGATCCTCGCCAAGAACACGGCGATCACCTACAAGGGCAAGCACGCCGGCGGCAAGGAGATCACGATCAACGTGATCGACACCCCCGGCCACGCCGCCTTCGGCGGCGAGGTCGAGCGCGGCCTGTCGATGGTCGACGGCGTCGTGCTGCTCGTCGACGCGAGCGAGGGTCCGCTGCCGCAGACGCGCTTCGTGCTGCGCAAGGCGCTCGAGGCGAAGCTCCCGGTCATCATCCTGGTCAACAAGACCGACCGTCCCGACGCCCGCATCGAAGAGGTCGAGGGGGAGGCGCAGGACCTGCTGCTGGGCCTCGCATCCGACCTCGTCGACGACGTCCCCGACCTCGACGTCGACGCCCTGCTGGACGTGCCGATCGTCTACGCCTCCGGCCGCGCCGGTGCGGCGTCCCGCAACCGTCCCGCCGACGGCTCGCTGCCAGACAACGACGACCTCGAGCCGCTGTTCGAGGCGATCCTCGAGCACGTCCCCGCGCCGGCCTACGACGACGAGGCGCCGCTGCAGGCGTGGGTCACGAACCTCGACTCCAGCCCGTTCCTCGGCCGCCTGGCGCTGCTGCGCGTCTTCAACGGCACGCTGAAGAAGGGCCAGACCGTGGCGTGGGTGCGCGCCGACGGCACGACCAGCAACGCGCGCGTCACCGAGCTGCTGAAGACCCGTGCGCTCGAGCGCTACCCCGCCGACGACGCCGGTCCCGGCGACATCGTCGCCATCGCCGGGTTCCCCGACATCACCATCGGCGAGACGATCGCCGACCCCGAGGACGTGCGGCCGCTCCCCGCGATCACGGTCGACGATCCCGCGATCTCGATGACCATCGGGACGAACACCTCGCCGCTCATGGGCAAGGTGAAGGGCCACAAGCTCACCGCGCGCATGGTCAAGGACCGCCTCGACAAGGAACTCATCGGCAACGTGTCGCTGAAGATCGTCGACATCGGGCGCCC
This sequence comes from Actinomycetes bacterium, assembly GCA_023421635.1. Lineage (GTDB taxonomy): Bacteria > Actinomycetota > Actinomycetes > Actinomycetales > Microbacteriaceae > Microbacterium. The sequence goes on from JAEZSU010000390.1 coordinate 16,961, forward strand.
GGATGCCTGGGAGGTGCAGGGACGCGGCGAGCTCGCCCTCGCCATCCTCGTCGAGAACATGCGCCGGGAGGGCTTCGAGCTCACCGTCGGCAAGCCCCAGGTGGTCACGAAGAAGATCGACGGCAAGACCTACGAGCCGTTCGAGCACCTCACGATCGACACCCCCGAGGAGCACCTCGGCGCGATCACCCAGCTCCTGGCGAACCGCAAGGGCCGCATGGAGAACATGACCAACCACGGCACCGGCTGGGTGCGCATGGAGTTCATCGTCCCCTCGCGCGGGCTCATCGGCTTCCGCAGCGAGTTCCTCACCACGACCCGCGGCACCGGCATCGCCAACGCGATCTCGCACGGCTACGCGCCGTGGGCCGGCCAGATCACCACGCGCCAGAACGGTTCGATCGTCGCCGACCGCATGGGTGTCGTCACCCCGTTCGCGATGATCGCCCTGCAGGAGCGAATGTCGTTCTTCGTGCAGCCCGGCGACGAGGTCTACGAGGGCATGGTGATCGGCGAGAACTCGCGCGCCGACGACATGGACGTGAACATCACCAAGGAGAAGAAGCTCACCAACATGCGTGCGGCCAGCTCCGACAGCTTCGAGTCGATGACGCCGCCGCGCCTGCTCACCCTCGAGGAAAGCCTCGAGTTCGCCCGTGACGACGAATGCGTCGAGGTCACCCCGGAGTCCGTCCGCATCCGCAAGGTCGTGCTCGACGCGACCGAGCGCGGCCGTGCCGCATCCCGCCTCAAGCGCCAGGACGCCAACGTCTGAACGCCGCATCCGGCACAATCGTGACGTGACCGACAGCGCCCTGCCATCCGCCTCCTCGGGGGCGGCGAGGCAGGGCGTTGCCGTTGCGCTCGCAACCAGCGCCTACGGCGTCTCGTTCGGCGCGCTGGCGGTCGCCTCGGGGCTCGACCTCTGGCAGACGTGCGTCCTGAGCCTGGTGATGTTCACCGGCGGCTCGCAGTTCGCGTTCGTCGGGGTCGTCGGCGCCGGGGGACTCGCCGCGGCTCCCGCCGCGATCGCGTCCGCGGCGCTGCTGGGGGCGCGGAACATCGCCTATGGGATGCGGATGTCGCCGGTCATCGGCCGCGGGTTCTGGCGCCGTGCCGCGGCGGCGCAGTTCACGATCGACGAGTCGACGGCCGTCTCCCT
>JAEZSU010000391.1 GCA_023421635.1 Actinomycetes bacterium
GAGGGGGCGTGGGGCGGGGGTCCGGAGCATGACGGTCCTCTCGTTCGGGCTGTCCCGCGGCATGCGGTCCGCGGTCGCCGCTGCATGCAGGGGCATGGACAATCGTCCGGGAGCGGTCTGGGAAGGACCTATGAGATGCCGAAGGGCGGGCCGTCCGACGACGGTCCGCCCTTCGGTCGCGCGGGTCAGGCCGCGCCGTCGAACATGCTCGTGACCGAGCCGTCCTCGAAGACCTCGCGGATCGCGCGGGCCAGGAGCGGGGCGATCGGCAGCACGGTCAGGCCGGGGAAGTGCTTCTCTGCCGGCAGCGGGATGGTGTCGGTGACGACGACCTCGTCGACGGCCGCATCCTGCAGACGCTCCACCGCCGGGTCGCTGAAGACGGCGTGGGTCGCCGCCACGATGACGCGCTCGGCGCCGTTGGCCTTCAGCGCCTGCGCGGCCTTCACGATCGTGCCGCCGGTGTCGATCATGTCGTCGACCAGCAGGCAGACGCGGCCCTCGACCCGGCCGACGATCTCGTTGACGGTGACCTGGTTCGCCACGTTCGGGTCGCGGCGCTTGTGGATGATCGCGAGCGGGGCGCCCAGGCTGTCGGACCACTGGTCGGCGACGCGGACCCGGCCGGTGTCGGGCGAGACCACGGTGAGCTTCTCGCGGTCCTCGGGGGTGAGGGTCTGCTTGAAGTGCTCGAGGAGCACGGGCTTCGCGAACAGGTGGTCGACCGGACCGTCGAAGAAGCCCTGGATCTGCGCCGCGTGCAGGTCGACGCTCATGACGCGATCGGCGCCGGCCGCCCGCAGCAGGTCCGACACGAGCCGGGCGCTGATCGGCTCGCGCCCGCGGCCCTTCTTGTCCTGCCGCGAGTACGGGTAGTACGGCGCGACGACGGTGATGCGTTTGGCCGACGCGCGCTTCGCGGCGTCGAGCATGATGAGCAGCTCCATGAGCCACTCGTTGACCGGCGGGCCGAAGGACTGGATGAGGAACACGTCGCAGCCGCGGATCGACACTTCGAACCGGGTGAGGATCTCCCCGGAGGCGAAGGTGCGGTACTCGGTGGGGACGAGCTGGGTGCCGAGCCCGGCAGCCACCTCTCCTGCGAGAGCGAGGTGGGAACGTCCGGCAGCGACGACCAGCCGCTTCTTGGTCTTGGCGACCAACCCGGGCGCGATCCCACGCTCGCGATCGAGATCAACCTTCTTGTCTTTGCGTGCCATCGCCCGATTCCTGTGCCGACCGGGCTCGTTCCGCCGCTGCGGCGGCACCGGTTCCCGGCCTGTTCTTCTCGACCCACCCCTCCACGTTGCGCTGAGGGGCGACGGTCAGAGCCAGCGCACCGGGCGGCACATCCTTTCGGACGATCGCACCGGCGCCGGTCTTCGCGCCATCTCCGATCCTAACCGGCGCGACGAAGACGTTGTGCGAGCCGGAGTGCACCTCGTCTCCGATCACGGTGCGGTGCTTGGTGAGGTCGTCATAGTTCGCGGTGATCGCGCCGGCGCCGAGGTTCACGTTCACGCCGATGTCGGTGTCGCCGATGTAGGACAGATGCGGCACCTTGCTGCCGGCGCCGATGCGGGAGTTCTTCGTCTCCACGTAGGTGCCGATCTTGCCGCCCTCGCCGAGGACGGTGCCGGGGCGGAGGTACGCGAACGGCCCGACCGAGGCGCGGGCGCCGATCACGGCCAGCGTGCCGTCGGTCCGGCGGACCGTGGCGTCCTCCCCGATCTCGCAGTCGCTGAGGGTGGTGTCGGGACCGACGGTGGCACCCCGCGCGACGACGGTGGCGCGCAGGAGCTGCGTCCCCGGCAGGATCGTGACGTCCTCGTCGAGCTGCACCGCGGCGTCGATCCAGGTGGTGCCCGGGTCCTGGACAGTCACCCCCGCACGCTGCCAGCGCTGCACGATCCGCGTGTTCAGGAGGCGCGCGGCCTCGGCCAGTTGCACCCGGTCGTTGACGCCGAGGGCGGTCGCCGCGTCCGGCGCGATCACCGCGGTCACCCGGTCGCCGTCGCGGCGGGCGAGCGCGATGACGTCAGTGAGGTACATCTCGTGCTGCGCGTTGTCCCGCGTGACGGCGGCCAGGTACCCGGCGAGCGCCGTCGCCCGGAACACGTACACGCCCGCGTTGATCTCGTTCGACTGCAGCTCGTGGTCGGTGGCGTCCTTCTGCTCGACGATGCGCGCGACGTCGCCGGACGCATCGCGCAGCACCCGGCCGTACCCGGTGGGGTCGGCGGGCTGCGCGGTCAGGACGGTGACGGATGCGGCCCGGGCGCGGTGCGCAGCCACCAGCTCGGCGAGGGTGTCCACCTCGATGAGCGGCACGTCGCCGCTGAGCACGAGCACGTCGCCCCGGAACCCCTCGAGTGCCCCGAGGCCCTGCTGCACGGCGCGCCCGGTGCCGGGGATGTCGTCCTGGTCGACCACGAGCGCCTCGGGGGCGAGGTCTGCGACGGCGGCGGCGACCGCATCCCGCTCGTGGCGGACGACCACCACGACGCGTGCCGGCCCGAGGCCCGCTGCGGTGCGCAGGACGTGGCCGAGGAGGGGCAGGCCGGCGAGGGGATGCAGCACCTTCGGGGTGCGCGAGCGCATCCTCGTCCCCTGCCCTGCGGCGAGGACGATGACGGCGAGGTCGGCGTCGGTGGGATCGGTGTCGATGTGATCGGACATGCTCCGCCGCCAGGACTCGAACCTAGACCTCACAGCTCCAAAGGCTGTCGTGCTGCCATTACACCACGGCGGACCGCGCCACGAGGCGCCGTCCCAGTCTGCCATCCCGCCGCCTGACACGCGGGCGACATAATGGTTCGCATGGCCCAGGAGACGGACGAGGTCGACCGCATCGTCGGAGCGTGGCGCACGCAGCGCCCCGACCTCGAGTTCTCTCCGATGGAGGTCCTCTCCCGGGTGGACCGGCTCTCGCGCCACCTCGACCGCGCCCGGCGCGAGGCGTTCACCCGCAGCGACCTGGAGCCGTGGGAGTGGGACGTGCTCTCCGCGCTCCGGCGGGCCGGCGAGCCGTTCCAGCTGAGCCCGAAGCAGCTGCTGCAGCAGACCCTGGTCTCCTCGGGCACCATGACGAACCGGATCGACCGGCTCGTGGGACGCCGGCTGGTGCGGCGCGAGGACGATCCGGCCGATGGGCGGAGCGTGCTGGTCACGCTCACCGAGGAGGGCCGCATCCGGGTCGACGCCGCCATCACGCGGCTCGTGGATGCCGAGGCCGTCATGCTGGACGGGCTCGCCCGCAGCGACCGGGACCGTCTGGCCGCGCTCCTTCGGAAACTCTCGCTCGGGTTCGACGCATGAGCGGGGTGCGCACGCCGATCGCGGAAAGCGACGAGCCCCGCTGGCGGACGTGGTTCGACACCAGGTTCCGCACGCCCGCGGCCGTGTACGGCCTCATCGTGTACACCGCGCTGCTCATGATCACGAGCGACCACGACGAAGACGTGTCCGAGACCGTCTGGCAGTCGTTCCTCACCCTGATCGTGTTCTTCCTCGCGCACACGTTCGCGCAGACACTCGCCGACCACGGCGAGCACCGGCTGCGGGACGCCGTCCGGGTCGCGGTCACCCACTCCTCCGGCATGATCTACGCCGCCATCCCGCCCACCGCGGCGATGATCATCGCGGGCCTCGCGGGCGAGAACGCGGACGACGCGTCGGGGTGGGCACTGGTGGCGAGCACGATCGTGCTCGGCTTCCTCGGCTGGCTCGCCTACTCCCGCTCCGGCGCACCGTACTGGGCGCGCGCGCTCGGCGCGGTCGCGACGGCGCTGCTGGGGGGGCTCGTCGCGCTGCTGGAGTACGGCTTCCACTGAGCCGCGGCGGACCGCATCCGCTCCCCCGCGCCCGCACCCAGCCGTCCAGGCCACGCGGCGGCGGCCCAGCCGCACCCCGTAGCCTGGGAGGGATGGCACATCTGCTCGGGGCCGACGCCCTGCACCTCGAATTCCCCACAAAGGTCGTGTTCGACTCCGTCTCGCTGGGGGTGAACGACGGCGACCGCATCGGGATCGTCGGCCGCAACGGCGACGGCAAGTCGAGTCTGCTCGCGATGCTCGCCGGGCGGCAGGACCCGGATGCCGGCAAGGTCACGGTGCGTCGCGGCGTGCGGATCGGCGTGCTCGACCAGGCCGACACCCTGGACGACACCGACACGGTGGGCCACGCGATCGTCGGCGACACGCCGGAGCACGAGTGGGCGGGCGACCCCCGCGTCCGCGACGTGCTCGCCGGGCTCGTCACGGACCTCGACTGGGATGCCCCGCTCTCGTCGCTCTCCGGCGGGCAGCGCCGGCGCGTCGCTCTCGCGCGCCTCCTCGCCGGCGACTGGGACGTCATCGCCCTCGACGAACCCACGAACCACCTCGACGTCGAGGCGATCGCCTGGCTGGCGGCGCACCTGAAGCAGCGGTGGCCGGCGAACGCAGGCGGACTGCTGGTCGTCACGCACGACCGCTGGTTCCTCGACGAGGTCTGCACCGGCACCTGGGAGGTCCACGACCGCATCGTCGAGCCCTTCGACGGCGGCTACGCGGCGTACATCCTCCAGCGGGTCGAGCGGGACCGGCAGGCCGCGGCGATCGAGGCGCGGCGCCAGAACCTCGCCCGGAAGGAACTCGCGTGGCTCCGCCGCGGCGCGCCCGCGCGCACCTCCAAGCCGAGGTTCCGGATCGACGCCGCGAACGCGCTCATCGCGGACGTCCCCGAGATCCGTGACCCCGTGTCGCTGCAGTCGCTCGCGGTCGCCCGGCTCGGCAAGGACGTCGTCGATCTGCTGGATGCGGCGGTCTCCTTCGACGGCCGCGAGGTGCTGCATCCCATCGAGTGGCGGCTGGCACCGGGCGAGCGCACCGGCATCCTCGGCGTGAACGGCGCCGGCAAGTCGACCCTGCTGGCGCTCATCGCGGGCACCCTCGCCCCGACGTCGGGACGGGTGAAGCGGGGCACGACCGTGAAGGTCGCCATCCTCAGCCAGCGCATGGACGAGCTGACCCCGCACATGGACGACCCGGTGCGGGTGGTCGTGTCGGGGCTTCGCAGCAGCTACACGCTCGGGTCGGGCTCGAAGGCGCAGGATCTCACCCCCGGTCAGCTGCTCGAGCGACTCGGGTTCGCCAGCGCGCAGTTGTCGACCCCGGTGAAGGACCTCTCCGGCGGACAGCAGCGCCGGCTGCAGCTGCTGCTGATCCTCCTGGACCAGCCCAACGTGCTGATCCTCGACGAGCCCACGAACGACCTCGACACCGACATGCTCGCCGCACTCGAGGACCTGCTGGACTCGTGGGCGGGGACCCTCATCGTCGTCTCACACGACCGGTACTTCATGGAGCGCGTCACCGACCAGCAGTACGCGATCCTCGACGGGCGGCTGCGGCATCTCCCCGGCGGGGTGGACGAGTACCTGCGCCTGCGCCGGGACGGCGTGGGACGCCCGTCGCCAGGTGCGCGCGACACCGCCGCGGCTCCTGCCGCATCCCCCGCACTGGGTGGCGCGGAGCGGCGTGCCGCCGAGAAGGAGGTCTCGTCGATCGACCGCCGGCTGGAGAAGCTGGCGGGCGAGATCGCCGCGGTCGACCAGGAGCTCGCCGGCGCGCACGACGACTACTCGGCGCTCCTCGACCTCCAGCGCCGCCGCGACGCGCTGACCGAGGAGGTCGCCACCCTCGAGGAGCGCTGGCTCGAACTGTCCGAGCGTCTCGGGTAGCACGGGGCCGGGCGCGTGCGCCGCGACCCCGTGCGACCGGGATCAGTCCAGCCCGTTCTCCGACAGCCAGGCCGCGGCGATGTCCGGGGTGGACTGCTGGTCCACCGTGCTCTGCACGTTCAGCGCGACGAGCCCCTCGGGGGTGAGCGCGGCGCTGACCGCATTGATGACGTCGGCGATGTCGTCGGCGACGTCCGTGCTCACCAGCGGCACGACGTTCGAGGCGAGGAAGAGCGCCTTGGGGTCCGCCAGCACCACGAGGTCGTCCGTCTGGATGCGGGGATCCGCCGTGAAGACGTTCGCGACGTTGACCGTGCCCGCCACGAGGTCCTCAACCGTCGTGTCGCCGGTGGGCGAGAACGCGACGTCGACGCCGTAGGTCTCCTTCAGCCCCGTGGGGCCGTAGGGGCGCTCCGCGAGCTCCGGGGGCCCGCCCAGCGTGAGCGGCACGCTCACGCCGGCGAGGTCGGCGATGCTGGTCAGCCCGTTCTCCTGCGCGAACGCGGCGGTGACGGTGTAGGAGTCCTGGTCGGTGGCACTGGACTGGTCGAGCACCGTCAGGTTGTCCGGCAGCGCGTCCTGCAGCTGCGCGTAGACCTCGTCGGCGGCTCGGGCCTCGGTGTCGGGCTCGAAGTACTGCAGCAGGTTGCCGGTGTACTCCGGGAAGAGCGTGATGGCACCGCTCTCGAGCTCCGGGATGTAGGCGTCGCGCTGCCCGATGCCGAACTGGCGCTCCACCGTGAATCCGGCGCCCTCGAGCGCCTGGGCGTAGATCTCGGCGATGATCTCGTTCGAGTAGTAGGACTGCGAACCCACGACGATCGTGCCGTCCTCGGCGGACGCGGACGGGGTGTCGAGCGGGTCGTTCGCGGCGCAGGCGGACAGGACGAGGGCGGTGGCGCCGAGCAGGGCGCCGACGGCGAGGCCGGCGCGGGTGCGTCGTGCGGTGAACATGGTGTTCCTCTCTGGTGGGGGTACGGCTCAGACGGTTGCGGGGACGGGTCTGCGGCGGGACACACCGCGGTCGGCACGGGCGGCGCGGAGCCCTGCGGGCACGGCCGCACGCTGGGCGAGGGCGAGCAGGCCGTCGAGGGCCAGCGCGAGCGCGGCGACCAGCAGTGCGCCGCCGAGCAC
>JAEZSU010000003.1 GCA_023421635.1 Actinomycetes bacterium
CACTCGCTCGACGTGTTCCGCATGAACAACTACGCACTCCCGCCCGGCACGCAGGTGCGCCTCGACGGCGACCTCATCGGGATGGGCGAGCACACGGACTACGGCATCGTCACGATCCTGTGGGCCGACCAGGTGCGCGGACTGCAGGTGCTCGGCACCGACGGTTCGTGGAACGACGTGCAGCCCGCCGACGGCGCCCTTCTCATCAACCTCGGCGACGTCACGGCCCGGCTCACCAACGACCAGTGGCTCTCCACCCTGCACCGGGTGAAGCCGCCGGTCATCGACGGCACGATCGAGCGGCGCCGGTCGGCGGCGTTCTTCCACGACGGCGACGTGGACGCGGTCATCGCGACCCTGCCCCAGTGCGTGGATGCGGAGCACCCTGCCCGCTTCGAGCCGGTCACCGTCGGCGAGCACATCGCGGCGAAGCTCGCGGGCTCCCGCGCCGGCAAGAAGAACGACAAGGCAGGGTCCGAGACCGCACGGGTCCTCGCCAGCCGCGGGTCCTGAGCCTGTCAACCCCCGCGGGGCGGCGGATGCGGGTTCCTAGCGTGGAGTGATGGCCCCCGCATCCGATCCCCGCGACATCCTCCGGCAGACCACCGTCATCGCCGCCACCTGCTTCATGCTCGTGGCTGCGGTGATCGGGGCAGGCGTGCTCGGCGGCACGCCGGTGCAGGACCTGCAGGACGGCGCGCTCTCGTCCGACGCCACCTATCTCGCCCCCGCCTCGCCCGCGTTCTCGATCTGGACGGTCGTGTACATCGGGCTGGTCGCCTACGCGGTATGGCAGGCGCTGCCGGCGCAGCGGGCCGACGACCGGCAGCGCCGGTTGGGCTGGCTCATCGCGCTCAGCGAGGTGCTGAACGGGCTGTGGCTGGTCGCAGCGCAGTTCCTCACCCTGCCGCTCACGGTGCTCGTCATCGCGCTGCTGCTCGTGACCCTCTGCGTGATCTTCGTGCGCATGGTGCGGGTGCCGGGCCGCGGCTGGGTGGACCGGCTGCTCGTGGACGGCGTCAACGGCCTGCACCTCGGCTGGGTGACCCTCGCGACCGTCGCCAACACGACCGCCTGGCTCAGCCGCACCGTCCCCGAGGAGTGGGCGGACGCCGCCGAGATCTGGGGCACCGCGGTGCTCATCGTCGTCGCCGTCATCGGGATGGGCCTGGCGGGGACCGCCGGCGGCCGGCTCGCGCCCGCGCTCGCCCTCAGCTGGGGGCTGTCATGGCTCGCGGTGGGCCGCCTCGCGGACCAGCCGCCGAGCACCGTGATCGGCGTCGTCGCGATCCTCGTCGCGATCCTGATCCTCTCGACCGCGGTGATCAGGCGGGTGCGAACCGTGCAGCGAACGCCCGCAGCATCCGTGCCGGCTCGGTGACCGCGGCCGCGAGCACCCGCGCGGCGACCGCGTCGAACTCGTCGGGCTCGAAGTACCCCGCGTCCCGGTAGAACACCATGCGCTCGGTGAAGTCGCGGGCCGTGAGTTCGGGATGGAACTGCGTCGCGTACAGGCGCTCGCCCACCCGGTACGCCTGCACCGGGCAGGCGGCGTTCGTCGCCAGCAGCACGGCGTCCCGCGGCACCGTCGCGGTGCTCTCCTTGTGGGCGGTGAAGGCGAGGAACGTCTCGGGCAGCACACCGAAGACCGGGTCCGCCCGGCCGTCACCCGTCAACGCCACCTCGGTCGCCATCGTGCCCTCGGGGAACTCGTCACCGACGGTGCCGCCCAGCATGCGGGTGACGACGCCGATGCCGTAGCACGTGAACATCGCGGCGACCCGGGATGCCGCGGCCGCCGCGGCGACGGCCTCCAGGTCGCGCTCGAGGCGGCGCTGCGCCTCCGAGGGTGCGGGGTCGGTCGTGTTGAAGGGGCTGCCGCCCACGACGAACCCGGCGTAGCGGTCGAACGCGTCGGCGGGCAGCGGCTCGCGGACCAGATCGTGCCGGTGCAGCATCCTCGCATCCAGTCCTGTCGCGGTGCGGAACGACCGGTACTCGCCGTCGGCGGCACCTTGCTGCGGCCGGGCGCTGAGGTAGAGGAACGGCCGGGAGCCGTCGGCGGATGCGGTGCTCATGCGCGGGAGGAGTTGGCGCTGCGGCCACGGACGACACCGACGAACGCGTCCACGAGCGGGGACGCGTCCTCGACCGGCCAGGCGATGCCGACGGCCGACACCGGGCCGTCCACGAGCGGCCGGTACGCGATGTCCTTGCGGTGGGGGAGGCGGGCGAGCGACATCGGCACCACGGTGATCCCGACGCCCGTAGCGACGGTCGCGATGGCGTCCGCGGTCGTCTCCGGCGCGTCGAACACCGGCGCGGCGGTGCCGGCCACCCGGACGTCGAGCACGTCGTCCTCGGGCACGATGAGCACCTCGCCTGCGAGGTCGGCCGCGGTCAGTTCGTCCGCCGCGGTCAGATGCGAATCCGCCGCGCACACCACGACCGGCACCTCGCGATAGAGCAGGATGACGTGCAGGTCGTCGCCGTCGAGCGGCAGCCGTGCGATCGCGGCATCCACCGCACCCGTCCGCAGGGCGTCGGCCTCTGCGCCGGCGTCGAGCGGCACGAATTCGAGCGGGTTGCGGGGGTAGCGCTCCGACCAGGTGTCGATCCACTTGCCAGGGGTGGAACCGGCGACCGCGCCCAACCGGAACGGCCCTTCCGGGAGCGCCGGGCGCGAGGGCGGCGCCGGTTGCCGTCGGGGCGCGGGCTTCGCCGGTGCGGCGCGCCGCGCCACCGGACGTCCGGTGTGCCG
>JAEZSU010000034.1 GCA_023421635.1 Actinomycetes bacterium
CACTCGCGGTTCTGCGGCAGTGCCGGATCGGAATCGGGGGTGTTGCGGAAGCCCGGCGCGCCCGTGGCACGTTCGCCCGACTCGCGAGGGGCGAACACCGCGGTCTCCACGAACTGGGCGCCGCCGAACATGACCCGTGCGTCCGCATCCTCGTCGGCCGCCGCCGCGGCGATGCCGAGCACCGCCTGGGTCAGTCCCTCCGCGGCTTCCTCGGCAGCGGGCTCGCGCAGGATCGCGGGCTCGGCGGCGGTCGACCCGGTGCGGTCCTGTGTGCGCCGCGGGCCGATCCGCAGCGGAGGGTCGGCCGATCGTTCGACCGACGCGAGGAAGCGGTCGCGTTCGCGCTCCCACAGCCCCTCGTCGTCGGCGAGGTCGAATGCGGCCGAGAGGAAGTTGTCGCTCGACGCGTTCTCTTCGAGGCGCCGCACGAGGTAGCTGATGGCGACGTCGAACTCGTCGGGCGCGACCACCGGCACGTAGAGGAGGACGTGCCCGACCTCCGCGGTCACCGCCTGCACCTGCCCTTGCGCCATGCCGAGCAGCATCTCCACCTCGATGCGGTCGCGCACGCCGCGCTCCCCGGCGAGGAGCCACGCGTAGGCGATGTCGAAGAGGTTGTGGCCCGCAACCCCCAGGCGGACGGATGCGGTGTGCTCCGGCCGCAGCGCCCAGTCCAGGCACCGCAGGTAGTTCGCGTCCGTGTCGAGCTTCGTGTCGAAGGTGGCCATCGGCCAGTCGTGCATGACGGCGTCGACCCGCTCCATCGCGAGGTTCGCGCCCTTGACCAGGCGCACCTTGATGGGCGCGCCACCCGCCTCGACGCGTGCTGCCGCCCAGGCGGTGAGCTGTTGCAGGGCCGGCAGCGCGTCGGGCAGGTAGGCCTGCAGCACGATGCCCGCCTCGAGGCCGGCGAGCCGCGGGTCCTCGAGCAGCCGGGTGAACACCGAGATCGTGAGGTCGAGGTCGCGGTACTCCTCCATGTCCAGGTTGATGAAGGTGCCGTCCTCGGCGGCGCTCAGGTACAGCGGCAGGAGCCGCTCGACGACGTCCTCGACGACCTCGTCGAACGCCCACATCGAGATGCGTCCCGCGATCGCGGACACCTTCACCGAGACGTAGTCCACATCCGGCCGGCGGATGAGGTCGTGGATGCCCGCGAGCCGGCGCCGCGCCTCCTGCTCGCCGAGCACCGCCTCGCCCAGCAGGTTGAGGTTCAGCCGCGCACCCGACTCTCGGAGCTTCGCGATCGCCGGCCCCAGCTTCTCGGGGCGCGCGTCGACCACGAGGTGCCCCACCATGTCCCGCAGGGCGCGCCGCGCGATCGGCACGACCGGGGTCGGGAGCACCGGGGCGACGGCCCCGCCGGCGCGGACCGCGGACCGCAGGTACCAGGGCAGGAACTCGGGCACGAGCGGGGCGATGCGGCTCAGCTGCGCCGCCGCGGCGGAGAGGCTCTCCGGCCGCATGACGCCGTCGACGAACCCGATCGTGAAGGGCAGCCCGTTGGGGTCGCGCAGCACCCCCGCGAGGCGTTGCGCCGCCGCATCCGCCTGCACCTCGGAAGCCTCTGTCACCCAGCGCCGGGCGAGGTCGACGGCCCGCTCCGCGAGGGGCGGTGCGGGGTGCGAACGGGGGATCTCGACGGTGGGCTCGTCTGACACGTCGGCCATGCGATCAGCCTACGTCGCGGCTCACCCGCCGGGCCGGTTCCGCACCGCTCGGCGCGCCCGCCGCCCCTGCCTCGAGCGGGGGGCGGTCACGTCCAGACGCTGGGGGCGGGCGCCTTCGTCGGCGGCAGCGCCACATCCTCGGCCCACCGCGTCATCCACGGCTCGGGCGCCGGCACGCTCGCGGGGTCCTGCCCGATCGCCTCGAACATCTCCGCCATCCGGAGCACCCCGCCACTGCGGCGCAGGAAGCGGCCGCGCACGGCGGCCTCGGCGTAGATCTCGCCGTCCACCACCGCACGGTGCTCGATGTACACGGCGCGCTCGTCGGCAGCGACCACGCGCGTCTCGACGTCGAAACGCTGCCACGGATGCAGCGACTTGCGGTAGGTGATGGTCTGGTTCGCGATGACGGGGTACCAGCCGTTCCGCGACATCACGTCCCAGATGCCGGTGCGCACGAGCATGTCGAACCGGCCGAGGTCGAACAGCGACAGGTACCGGCCGTTGTTCATGTGGCGCATCAGGTCGAGGTCGGTGGGGAGCGTCGTCAGCCGGATGCGGCCGACGCTGCGCACATCCACGTCCCCGTCCCGGCGGTGACGGCGCCGGGAGCGCCAGAAGACGAGGAGGGTGCGCCAGATCACGTTCACGGGGATGGATCGTACTGAACGTGCACCGGCATCCGGATTCGTTTGTCGATGACCGACAGCGCAGGCGCGGCGGAACGGCCGGTGAAGGCCCGGATCGTCGGCGATTTCCGGTGGACGCGGCGCCCGCGTAGAGTCTCGCCATGAACCCCGAAATGACCGCTGACGTCATCGTCCGCCCGGTGCGCGACGTGGATGCCGAGGCCCTCGGTCGTGTCCACGCGCAGAGCTGGCACGAAACCTACGACCACCTGATCAGCAAGGCCGCACTGGAGCGCGTCTCGCCGAAACGACTCGCGGAACTGTGGACCCACTGGGCCGCGCAGGGTCCCGATTTCAAGATGCGCGCCGCGCTCGTCGACGGTGAGATCGTCGGCTTCGCGGGCTCGGGCCCCGCCCGCGACCGCGACGCACCGCGCGACCGCGAGCTGTACTTCCTGTACATGCTCTCGCAGTACCACGGCACCGGCATCGGCCAGCGTCTCTTCGACGCCGCGATCGAGGCGGATGAGCCGGCGTACCTGTGGGTCGCCGACGACAACCCCCGCGCGCACCGGTTCTATCAGCGCAACGGGTTCACGCTCGACGGCGCCACCCACACCGAGCCGTTCCTCGGCGAGACCCTCACCGAAGTGCGCTTCGTCCGCTGACCGCATCCGTCGCCCGATCGCTGACCGCGAGATGGGTTCTGGGCCCCGAGATGGTGGGTACACCCCACGGTCTCGGGGCCCAGTTCCCGTTTCAGGGTCGGGCGGGGGTCAGCGTCCGGACACCGAGCCGAACAGACGCGCGATCGGGGCGAGCACCAGGGGACGCGCGGCGACCCAGGACGCGGCGATCACGACCATGGATGCCACGAAGATCCAGAACCCGGTCCAGTTGACGACGTCCTGCGACGCGTACATGTGGTTGAGGTTGCGGAGCGCGCCGGTCGCGAACACGAGCGCGACGTGCACCGCGATGAACGCGACGAAGTACAGCATCACCGGGAAGTGCACCGCGCGGGCCCACTCGATCGGGTAGAGCCGGTTCAGCGTCGTCGCGTTCTTCGGCCAGATGCCCGACATCCGCGCCCCCGTGATCGCCGCGAGCGGCGCGGCGATGAAGACGGTCGCGAAGTACGCGAGCTGCTGCAGCGAGTTGTAGTTCACCCAGCCGTTCTCGGTCGGCCAGTTGAGGGAGAGGTACTGCAGCGCGGCGGAGACCGCGTTGGGGAACACCTCCCAGCTGGTGGGGACGAGCCGCATCCACTGGCCGGTCACGAACAGCAGCACCACGAAGATCACGCCGTTGACGAGCCAGAGGATGTCCAGCGACTGGTGGAACCAGATCGTCAGGCTGATCTTGCGCTTGCTGTTCCAGCGCGGCGTCCAGAACGCCGTCGGCCGCTTCTCGCGGCGGATCTGCAGGCCCGAGCGGATGATGAGCACCATCAGTAACACGTTGAAGAAATGCTGCCAGCCGATCCATGCCGGCAGGCCCACCGGCGCCGTCTCGGGCAGGTGGTACTCGCCGGGGTAGCGCGCGAGGAACGCCTGCACCGGCTCGAGCGACACGAGCCACCGGGTGGCCAGCACGAGCATCGCCGCGGCGAACAGCAGGCCGAGACCGCCGACGACGACCGCGCCGAACCACTGGGCCTTCGTGAACGGTCCGATGCGCTGGGGCTCGGGCGCGGGCGCCGGATGCGTGAAGGCGTACCGCCCCGGGAACACCGACGGCCTGAAGGGTAGCGGCTGCGAGACATCGGGGACCGCGGCGACGGATGCAGCAGGCGCGAGCTCCGCGGCGGGCGCCTCGGTCGCAGGAGCATCGGCCGCGGGCACGGTCGCGGGCGCGTCAGCCGTCGTCGCCTCGGGCACGGTCGCGGGCGCCTCGGACA
>JAEZSU010000058.1 GCA_023421635.1 Actinomycetes bacterium
GGGATCGGCGCAGCGGCCGCGGCGGACGGCACGGCGGAGGATACGGCGAGCGGGGCGGCGGTCGTGTGGAGCGGATCGACCGCCCGCAGGTGGTCGATCTCCTCGGGCGGGCGAACCTGCTTCCCGCGATCTTCTTCATCTTCTCCCGGGCGGGCTGCGACGGCGCCGTCGCGCAGACCCGGCGTGCGCGGCTGCGGCTCACGAGCGCGGAGGAGCGCGCCGAGATCCGCGCCGTCATCGCCGACCGCACCCGCTCCCTCCCGGAGGAGGACCTGGCGGTACTCGGCTTCTGGGAATGGCGCGACGACCTCGAGCGCGGCGTCGCGGCGCACCACGCCGGGATGCTCCCCGCGTTCAAGGAGATCGTCGAGGAACTGTTCCAGCGCAAGCTCGTCAAGGTCGTGTTCGCCACCGAGACGCTGGCGCTCGGCATCAACATGCCGGCACGCACGGTCGTGCTCGAACAGCTCGAGAAGTTCAACGGCGAGGCACGGGTCGCCATCACGTCGGGGGAGTACACCCAGCTCACCGGCCGGGCGGGTCGCCGCGGCATCGACGTCGAGGGGCACTCGGTCATCCAGTGGACCCCGGCCGTCGACCCGCAGGCGGTGGCCGCCCTGGCCTCGCGTCGCACCTACCCGCTGAACTCCAGCTTCCGGCCGACCTACAACATGGCCGTCAACCTCATCGACCAGTTCGGGCGCGCCCGCGCGCGCGAGATCCTGGAATCGTCGTTCGCCCAGTTCCAGGCCGACCGGTCGGTCGTCGGACTGGCCCGTCAGGTCCGCGAGGGCGAGGCATCGCTGGCCGGCTACGCCGAGGCGATGACCTGCGACCGCGGCGACTTCGCCGAGTACTCCGGCATCCGGCGCGAGCTGAGCGACCTGGAGAAGCTGAACCGCCGTGACGTGACCGCATCCCGCGCGACGCGCGACGCCCGCCAGCGGCAGATCCAGTCGCTCCGGCGGCGCATGCAGCGGCACCCGGCGCACCAGTGCCCGGACCGGGAGCAGCACGCCAGGTGGGCGGAACGGTACTGGAAGCTCAAGCGCCAGGTCGACAAACAGCGCCGCCAGATCGAGACCCGCACCGGCACGGTCGCCCGGGTGTTCGACCGCGTCGTGGATGTGCTCGCCGAGCTGGGCTACCTCGTCGAAACGCCCGACGGCATGGCGCTCACCGACGCCGGCCGCACCATGCGGCGCATCTACGGCGAACGCGACCTGCTCGTCGCAGAGTCGCTGCGCACCGGCATCTGGGAGCGCCTGGACGCGCCGTCGCTGGCCGCGCTCGTGTGCGCACTGGTGTACGAGCCCCGCCGTGACGACAGTGGCAGCGAGGGACGTCTGCCGCGCGGCCCCTTCCGTACCGCGTTGGCGGAGACGCACGCGCTCTGGCAGCGCCTGGACGACCTGGAGCAGGAGCATCACCTCCCCGGCTCCCAGCCGCCCGCAACCGGCCTCTCGGAAGCGATGTACCTCTGGGCTCGGGGCGCCGTGCTCGACCGCGTCCTCATCGAGGCCGACATGGCGGCGGGCGATTTCGTGCGGTGGACCAAGCAGACCATCGACCTCCTCGACCAGCTCTCGCTCGTCGCCCACGGGTCGGTCGGCACGACGGCGCGTGCCGCGCTGGACGCCGTCCGCCGGGGCATCGTCGCGTACAGCTCGGTGTGAGTGCGGACCCGTAGGCTCGAATCCGTGCCCGAACGCCCCGTCGCCACCGCATCCCCGGCCCCGCTGCTGCCGCTGTGGGCTGCGGCCCCCGTGTCCGTCGCGGGTGGCATCGTGCTGTCGACGGCGTTCCCTGCGCTCGCGTGGTGGCCGGCGGTGTTCGTCGCCGTCCCGCTCGCGCTGCTGCCGCTCATCGGACGGCGCGCCTGGGGCGCGGTCCTCATCGGGTTCCTCTTCGGTGCCGCGTTCTTCAGCATCAACGTCTCCTTCACCGCCCGCTATCTCGGGCCCGTCCCGTGGCTCGCGCTGTCGCTGTTCGAGGCGCTGCTGACCGGCGTCGCGGCGGTGACGATCACCTGGGCGTACCGCTGGCTTCCGCGGGTCGCACCCGGCCGGCTCGGCCGCCTGGTGCTGCTGCCCGCACTCGTCGCGGGTCTGTGGACGATGCGCGAGCAGTTCCTGGGCACCTGGCCGTACGGCGGGTTCCCGTGGGGGCGGATCGGGGTGACCCAGGCGTCCGGCCCGATCGCACCCATCGCTTCCTGGATCGGGATGTCGGGGATCTCGTTCCTCGTGGTGTTCGCCTGCGCTGCGGCGATCGAGGTCGTCCGAACCAGGGCGCACCGCCGTCCCACCGCCTACGTGCCGGCGCTCCTCGGCGTCCTGCTGCTGGCTGTCGTGCCCGCGTTCCCCACGACGCCTGCGGGCAGCATCCGCGTCGGCGCGGTGCAGGGCGACGGCCCCGCCGGGTACTTCGACCGGCGTGGCCCCGGCGACGTGTTCGACGCGCAGCGAGCGGCGACCGAACCCCTCATCGGCGAGGACCTGGACCTCCTGGTCTGGCCGGAGGGCGGCGTCGATTCCGACCCCACGAACACCCCGGTGACCGCGGCCCGGCTGAACCGCCTCGTGGCCGAGGTCGACGCGCCGATGCTGCTGAACGCGGCGACCATGCGCGGGGACGAGTACTTCAACACCTCGCTCCTCTGGCTCCCCGGGGAGGGACCGCGGCTGGCGTACGACAAGCGGCATCCGGTGCCGTTCGGGGAGTACGTGCCGGACCGGTGGCTGTACGAGCCGCTCGCGCCGGAGCTCATCGGGCTGCTGCAGCTCGACTACACCCCGGGGACGAAGGCACCGGTCGTCGCCGTCGCCGGCACCGAGGTCGGTCTCGCGATCTGCTTCGACGTGATCTACGACGATGTCATCTGGGACGGCGCGAACGGCGGCGCCCAGGTGTACGTGTTCCAGACGAACAACGCCGACTTCCGCGGCACGGACGAGAACCTGCAGCAGCTCGCCTTCGCCCGGATGCGGGCGATCGAGACAGGGCGGGCCGTGGTGAACCTCTCCACCGTGGGGACGAGTCAGGTGATCGCCCCGGACGGGGCCGTGATCGACGGCCTCGACGAGGGCGTCGCGGGCGCGATGCTCACGGACGTTCCGCTCCGGACCGGCCTCACGCCGGCCGTCGTCCTCGGCCCGTGGCTGCAGGCGGTCTTCGGCTGGGGGTCGCTCGTCGCCCTAGCCGCGGTCGGAGTCATGGCGCTGCGTCGACGGCGGCGTCCGGAAACGGCGACGGCGCCGGTCCCCGAGGGAACCGGCGCCGTGGACGCGTGAGTTATGCGGACTTCTTCGACGCGGCGGAGCCAGCGCCGCGGCGTTCGCGGATGTAGTTGAGGCGCTCCTCGAGCAGTTCCTCGAGCTCGGGGATCGTCCGGCGCTCGAGCAGCATGTCCCAGTGAGTGCGCGGAGTCTTGTCGTCGCTGTGGTCGACCGTCACGGTCGAGTCACCGACGCGGAGCACCGCCTCGCCGCCGCACGCGCGGCATTCCCAGGTGTCGGGTGCCTCTGCGTCTGCGGCGAACGTCAGGGTCGTGTCGTGCGCACACACGGTGCACACGTAGGTCCGCTGAGTACGTTCATGAAGAACGACGCCCTCTTCGCTCTGTAAGCTCTGGGCGCCGAGTCGAATGCCGCGGAGACTGCGGTCAGCCATTGTGTGGTCCTCTCGTCGCGTTCGTTCTCCGGTATAACGCGGCGACCTGAGGGGATCATCCGAAGCGGCGCGATCGGCGAACAACTCACAGACGATGCTCAGTCAGTCGCAGGGAACAGCTCCAGGGCGCGGTCGGCGCGGTCGGTGACCAGGCCGTCGACCCCGATCGCGACGAGCCGCCGCATGTCGTCCGGATCGTTCACCGTCCACACGTGGACCTCGACGCCGGCGGCGTGGACGACGTCGATCAGCCGGCGAGACAGTACCCGGAGCGGCCCCTGCCGTTCCGGGATCTGCACCGCATCCACATCGCGCAGGAGACGCGCCACGAGCCGCCGCGAGGCCACGGCGCCGAGGAGTCGGCCCACCGTCGCGCTGCCGGGGGAGGATGCCGGACGCAACTCCGGCCGGACCGCCGCTGCCGCCGCGAGGGCGACCTTCCGGCGGCGGTCGGAGAAACTCGTCAGGAGCACGCGCTCGGCATGCGGCGCGACCAGGCGCCCTGCGGGCACGGCGGCCGCGTCGGCTTTGACGTCGATGTTGAACCGCGTCCAGGGGAAGGCCTCCAGCGCCTGCGCGAGCGTGGCCAGTCCGCCGCGATCCGCCATGATGCCCTCGAGCTCCACGAGATCGACGTCGCTGATCTGACGCGGGTCGCCCGTCACACGGCGCAGGTCGGCGTCGTGGAAGAGCACGACGTGCCCGTCCCGGGTGAGGTGACAGTCCGACTCGATGTAGACCGCACCGGCGGCGTGCGCGGCAGCCAGCGCGGCGAACGAGTTCTCCACGGCACCGTCGCTGCCGTCGGTGACGAACAGCCCACGGTGCGCGAGCACCCGGGGCGTGCGGGTTCCGGTCAGAAACGGGTGGGTCACCGCGAGAACCTAACACGGCGGGCACGGCCCGGTTGGTAGGGTCGGTGGGGTTGCGAACCCCGCGACCGCCTCGCACGACCAGGAGTATCAGTGTCCGACACCACGACCCCCCTCACCCCCGGCGCGCTCGCGGGGAAGACCGCACTCGTCACCGGTTCCTCCCGCGGCATCGGCGCCGACACGGCACGCTACCTGGCGCAGGCGGGGGCGGATGTGGTCATCAACTACCGCAACAAGGCGCCGCGGGCGGAGAAGCTCGCGAACGAGCTGCGCGAGCTCGGCGTGCGGGTGCTCGTCGTCGGTGCGGACCTCACGGACGCCGCATCCGTCTCCGCGATGTTCGACGCGGTGCGCGCCGAGTTCGGCGGTCTGGACGTGCTCGTGCTCAACGCCTCCGGCGGCATGGAGAGCGGCATGGCCGAGGACTACGCGCTCCAGCTCAATCGGGACGCCCAGGTGCGCGTGCTGGAGACCGCGACGCCGCTGCTGCGCGACGGTGCCCGCGTCGTGTTCGTCACGAGCCACCAGGCGCACTTCATCCGCACCACCCCGACCATGCCGGAGTACGAGCCGGTGGCGCTGTCCAAGCGCGCCGGTGAGGACGCGCTGCGGGAGCGGATCCCGGCCCTGGCCGAGCGCGGGATCGGTTTCGTGGTCGTCTCCGGCGACATGATCGAGGGCACGATCACCGCCACGCTGCTCGAGCGGGCGAACCCCGGTGCGATCAGCCAGCGCCGTGAGTCCGCCGGCCGCCTCTACAACGTGTCGGAGTTCGCCGCGGAGGTCGCCCGTGCGGCCGTCGACCCGGTTCCGGCGGACAACACCCGACTCGTTGGCGACATCAGTTCGTTCCAGGCCTGAGCCGCCGAGACGGCATGAGGAAGGGCCCCGGGGATTCCCGGGGCCCTTCGTCATACCGTCTGGCTCAGGCCTTGCCGATCGTGAACGCGCGCACGATCTGGATGATGCCGAGGATGACGAGCGACCACGCGACGACCAGCCACAGGAACGCGGCGGCGAACAGCGGGGTGATCAGCAGCATGATGCCGGCGATGATGCTGACGATGGCGAAGAAGATCGTCCAGCCCCGGCCGGCGCCGTCCAGCGTCGTGAGCGAGACGACCCCGTCGACGATCCAGCCGATGCCGACGAACACCGCGACGAACACCGCGAGCAGCAGCGTGCTCTCGGAGAGGTTGAAGAAGGCGACGATGCCCGCGGCGATGAACAGCAGCCCGAGGACGGCGTGCCCGATCCGGGACCACGTGCCGAGGGTGCGGGAGAAGATCCCGATGCCGAGGTACACGAGCCCGGTGATGATCGCGTAGACGGCGATCATGGCGGTGACGACCACGGCGGTCTTCAGCGGCCAGACGAGGATGAGGATGCCCACGATCAGGGCGACGAGCCCGCCGATCCCGAGCGCGACCCGGATGGTCTTGGTGACGCCGAATGCGTCGTCGGCCAATGCGGACATGGAAGATCCTCCTGTGAGAATGCTGGGAACGAGTCAGCCACAGCGTAGCGTCCGAACGCGGGGGAGGGGAGAGGCGGAAGCGGTGCGTCATCCGCCGAGGAGCAGCACCGCCCCCAGCAGCACCGGCACGCACCCTGCCGTGGTGAGCAGGATGGTGTCCCGGGCGACGGCCTCGCCGACCCGGTAGTGCTGGGCGAGGTTGAACACGTTCTGCGCGCTCGGGAGCGCGGCGAGCACGACGACCACGAGCACCTCGTGGGCCGACATGCCGAAGACCCAGGTGCCGACCGCCCACGCGACGACGGGCATCGCCACCAGCTTCAGACCGCTCGCCACGAGCACTTCGACCCGGTGTCCCCGGGCGCTCAGCACCCGCTGACCGTGCAGGGACATGCCGTACCCGATGAGGAGCACCG
The DNA here is from genome assembly GCA_023421635.1 of Actinomycetes bacterium. Classification (GTDB taxonomy): domain Bacteria; phylum Actinomycetota; class Actinomycetes; order Actinomycetales; family Microbacteriaceae; genus Microbacterium. The sequence continues at coordinate 6,441 of JAEZSU010000058.1, forward strand.
GCACGCACGCGTTCGCGATCGACTCAGCGGGTGCGAGGACGATCTCGGGCACCGTCCAGCCGGACACCGACACGAGGGCGCCGGCGAACGACGCGAGCACCGCGGGGTTGCGCGCCGTCCGGCCGAGGATGCGGCGCACGTCCCGCGTGCCGGAGGTGGCGGCATCGAGCAGCGCGAGCGTCACCGGCGTGAACACCACGAGCTGCATCAGGATCACCGGGGCGGGATACGCAGCGCTGCCGAGCAGGTACAGCGAGAGCGGGATGCCGATGTTGTTCGAGTTGACCTGTCCCGCGGTGAGGGCCGACACCACGGTGTCGCCGACCGAGCGGCGCCACACGAACCGGGCAAGCGCACCCTGGACGGCGATCACCGCGACGGCCGCGATCGCGGAGACCGGCAGGAGCGCCGAGAACAGCGTTCGCACGTCCGCCTGCGACAGCACGACGAACAGCAGGAACGGGGACAGGACGTAGAACGTCAGCCGACCGAGCACCTCGCGCCCGTGCGGTCCGAGCAGCCCCGCCCGGCCGATGATGTAGCCCACGAGGATGGACACCCCCACCACCACGAACCCGGTGAGGACACTCAGCA
>JAEZSU010000080.1 GCA_023421635.1 Actinomycetes bacterium
GCCGTAGATCGGGCTCTTCGCCTGCTCCGCCTCGTGGTCCGGGCCGAGCGGGATGCCGGGCCGGTCGCGGAGCAGGAGCGTCGCGACGAGACCGATCGCGGTCATGCCGAGCAGGTACCAGGTCACCGAGGCGGTCGAACCGGTCGCTTGCACGAGCCCCTGAGCGATCGTCGGCGCGAACGCACCACCCAGGATGGCGCCGATCGCGTACGAGATCGAGACGCCCGAGAAGCGAATCGAGGCGGGGAACAGCTCGGTGTACAGCGCCGCCTGCGGGCCGTAGGTGAAGCCGGTGCCGAGCGTCAGCAGCGCGAGCCCCAGGAACAGCAGCCAGACGTTGCCGGTGTTCACCAGCGGGAAGAGCGCCAGCACACCCACACCCTGCAGGACCCAGCCGATGATGTACGTGGTGCGGCGGCCGATCTTGTCGCTCGCCACGCCGGCGATCCAGGTGAAGATGAGCCAGGTCACGGCGGAGCCGGTGACGGCCAGCAGCACGGGGCCGCGCTCGAGGCCGACCGCGCCCTCCGGGTCGGTCGCGTAGTTCTGGATGTAGCCACCGGTGGTCATGTAGCCCACCGCGTTGTTGCCGGCGAACACCAGCGCCGCGATGATCACGAGCAGCGCGTGCTTGCGGAACACCCGGGCGAGCGGCGCCTTGGTGGTCTCCTTGCGGTCGGCGAGCTCGGCGAACACCGGGCTCTCCTCGACGTTGCGGCGGATGTAGTAGCCGATGAGGATGAGCACGAACGACAGCAGGAACGGGATGCGCCAGCCCCACTCGAGGAAGGCGTCGCCGGGGGCGACGACCGACATCAGCGCCATCATGCCGGAGGCGAGGAGGAGGCCGAGGGGCACGCCGATCTGCGGGGAGGCGCCGAACGCACCGCGCTTGGTCTTGGGCGCGTGCTCGACGGCCATGAGGACCGCGCCACCCCACTCGCCACCGGCCGAGATGCCCTGGAGCACGCGGAGGAAGATGAGCAGGATCGGCGCTGCGATGCCGATGGCGGCGTAGGTCGGCAGCACGCCGACGAGGGTCGTCGCCACACCCATGAGGATGAGCGTGATCATGAGCACGAGGCGACGGCCGTACTTGTCACCGAGGTGTCCGGCGAGGAAGGCGCCCAGCGGACGGAACAGGAAGCTGATGCCGACCGTGATGAACGAGAGGATCTGCGCGAACTGCTCACCGGCGGGCGCGAAGAAGAGCGTGCCGAAGACGAGGCCCGCCGCCGAGGCGTAGACGAAGAAGTCGTACCACTCGACGGTGGTGCCGACGACGGTGGCGAACACGACGCGGCGGCGGTCGGTGGCGGAGGAGATGGTCCCGGTCGGGGTGAATCCGGGAGAGGATGCTGCGCTCATGCGCGTGACTCCTTTGTCGGGGTGATTCGGTTTCGGGTCGGCAGGCCGTTCCGCCCGCCGGTGGGCGGGCTCCGCGGGTGTGCGAAGCCGATGGAACGGAGTCGCTACCGGTGGATCCGACAGATCATATACGAATCCGAATCGCGATCATATACGACTTCCGCGGTTGCCCGGCGCCCCAGGATCGTATACGATCGGCGCATCCACGTTCGAGCGAGGGAGCTCATGAGTACTGCCACCACTTCGACGGACCCCCGGTTCGCCGGCCTCCCCCAGCGCCCCGGGAAGATCATCGCGGTCCACCTGAGCTACGCGTCTCGGGCGGACCAGCGCGGCCGGCGCCCCGCACACCCCTCCTACTTCTTCAAGCCGGCGAGCTCCGTCGCCGCATCCGGCAGCACGATCGAGCGCCCCGCCGGCACCGAGCTGCTGGCGTACGAGGGCGAGATCGCCGTCGTCATCGGCGAGCCCGCGCGGCACGTGGGGATCGAGGACGCCTGGTCGCACGTCGCGTGGGTCACCGCGTCGAACGACTTCGGCGTGTACGACCTGCGCGCCAACGACAAGGGCTCGAATGTGCGCTCCAAGGGCAGGGACGGCTTCACGCCGATCGGCCCCGGACTCATCGACGCGCGCACCGTCGACCCCGCGACGCTCCGCGTGCGCACCTGGGTCAACGGCGACCTCGTCCAGGACGACACCAACGCGGGGCTGATCTTCCCGCTGTCGCAGATCATCGCCGACCTCGCCCAGCACTTCACGCTCGAGACCGGCGACGTCATCCTGGCGGGCACCCCCGCCGGATCCTCGGTCGCCGTCCCCGGCGACGTGGTCGAGGTGGAGGTCGACGTCCCGGGCGGCCCCACCTCGGGCCGCCTGGTGACCACGGTCGTCCAGGGCGACACCGACTTCGACCCGTCGCTCGGCTCGCTCCCCGCCGCCGACGACGCGCAGCGGGCGGATGCCTGGGGCTCCCGCGAGGCCGCCGGGCTCCCGGCGGCGGAGGCACCCGCATCCGTCCTCACCCCGGAACTGCGCGCCAAGCTGGAGCGCGTCCCGGTCGCCGGCCTCTCCGGGCAGCTGCGCAAGCGCGGGCTGAACAACGTCACGATCGACGGCGTCCGCCCCATGCACCCCGAGGCGAAGCTCATCGGCACGGCGAAGACCCTCCGGTTCGTCCCCGGTCGCGAGGACCTGTTCAAGACCCACGGCGGCGGCTACAACGCGCAGAAGCGCGCCTTCGACGCGGTCGGCGAGGGCGAGGTCATCGTCATCGAGGCACGCGGCGAGGCCGGCTCCGGCACGCTCGGCGACATCCTCGCGATCCGCGCCCAGGCCCGTCGCGCCGCCGGCATCGTCACCGACGGCGGGGTGCGCGACTACGACGCGGTCGCCGCGGTCGGCCTGCCGATCTACACCAAGGGCGCGCACCCCGCCGTCCTCGGCCGCAAGCACGTGCCCTGGGACGTGGACGTGACGATCGGATGCGGCGGCACCACCGTGCAGCCGGGCGACATCATCGTCGGCGACGCGGACGGCGTCATCGTGCTCCCCCCGGCGATCGCCGAGGAGGTCGTCGACGCCGCCCTCGCCCAGGAGGAGGAGGACGCGTGGGTCGCCGCGCGCGTCGCCGAGGGCAACCCGGTCGACGGGCTCTTCCCGATGAACGCGCAGTGGCGCGAACGCTACGAGAGCGAGCGGTCATGACCGTGGAATCCTCCGCCAGCAAGTCCGAGCAGGCGTACGACTGGCTCCGCGGCCGCATCGCACAGCGCGAGTACGCCGCCGGCCACCGCCTGGTGCTCGGCACGATCGCGACCGAGCTCGACATGAGCGTCGTCCCGGTGCGCGAGGCGATCCGCCGCCTCGAGGCGGAGGGCCTCGTCAGCTTCGAGCGGAACGTCGGCGCACGCGTCGCGTTCCTCGACGAGAACGAGTACGTGTACTCGATGCAGACGCTCGGCCTGGTCGAGGGCTCGGCGACCGCGCTGTCGGCGCCGCTGCTCTCCGCGGCCGACCTCGACCGCGCACAGGCCGTCAACGACCGCATGGTGGCGTTGCTCGACGACCTCGATCCGCACACGTTCACGCAGCTCAACCAGGAGTTCCACTCGGTGCTCTACGAGCCGTGCCCGAACCCCCACATCCTCGATCTCGTCCACCGCGGCTGGAACCGCATGGCGAACCTCCGCGACAGCTCGTTCGCGTTCGTCCCCGGCCGCGCCAGCCACTCGGTGGCCGAGCACGTGGAGATCCTCGACCTCATCCGCTCCGGCGCCGACCCGCTCGAGATCGAGCTCGCCGCCCGACACCACCGCTGGCGCACGATGGACGCCTTCATCGCCGCCCGTCACCGCGACGCCGCCGCCCCGACCGATTCGGAGGAATCATGACCGAACCCACTTCCCTCGCCGCCGGCCGCCACGTGCCCGCCGACCTGCCCGACCGCATCCGCCACTACATCGACGGCGAGTTCGTCGACTCGATCGACGGCGACACCTTCGATGTGCTCGAGCCGGTCTCGAACGAGGTCTACGTGCAGGCCGCAGCCGGCAAGAAGGCCGACATCGAGCGTGCGGTGGCCGCCGCCAAGCGCGCGTTCGACGAGGGCCCGTGGCCCCGGATGCTGCCGCGCGAGCGTTCCCGCATCCTCCACCGCATCGCCGACCTCGTCGAGTCGCGCGACGCCCGCCTCGCCGAGCTGGAGTCGTTCGACTCCGGCCTCCCGATCACGCAGGCGCTGGGCCAGGCCCGGCGCGCCGCGGAGAACTTCCGCTTCTTCGCCGACCTGATCGTGGCCCAGGCCGACGACACGTTCAAGGTGCCCGGCCGCCAGATCAACTACGTCAACCGCAAGCCGATCGGCGTCGCCGGGCTCATCACCCCCTGGAACACGCCCTTCATGCTCGAGTCCTGGAAGCTCGGCCCGGCGCTGGCCACCGGCAACACCGTGGTGCTCAAGCCCGCCGAGTTCACCCCGCTGTCCGCATCGCTGTGGGCCGGCATCTTCGAGGAGGCGGGCCTGCCCAAGGGCGTCTTCAACCTCGTCAACGGCCTCGGCGAGGATGCGGGCGACGCCCTGGTGAAGCACCCCGACGTGCCGCTCATCTCGTTCACGGGCGAGAGCCGCACCGGCCAGATCATCTTCGGCAACGCTGCACCCTTCCTGAAGGGCCTGTCGATGGAGCTCGGCGGCAAGAGCCCGGCGATCCTCTTCGCGGACGCCGACCTCGACACCGCGATCGACGCCACGATCTTCGGCGTGTTCTCGCTGAACGGCGAGCGGTGCACCGCGGGAAGCCGCATCCTCGTGCAGCGCTCGGTGTACGACGAGTTCGTGGAGCGGTACGCGGCGCAGGCGAAGCGCGTCAAGGTGGGCTACCCGCACGAGAAGGAGACCGAGGTCGGCGCGCTCGTGCACCCGGAGCACTTCGAGAAGGTCATGAGCTACGTCGAGATCGGCAAGTCCGAGGCGCGGCTCGTCGCCGGCGGCGGCCAGCCCGAGGGCTTCGAGTTCGGCAACTTCGTGGCACCGACCGTCTTCGCCGACGTCTCCCCCGACGCCCGGATCTTCCAGGAGGAGATCTTCGGCCCGGTCGTCGCGATCACCCCCTTCGACACCGAGGAGGAGGCGCTCGCCCTCGCCAACAACACGAAGTACGGCCTCGCCGCCTACGTGTGGACGAACGACCTCAAGCGCGCGCACAACTTCGCGCAGAACATCGAGGCCGGCATGGTGTGGCTGAACTCCAACAACGTGCGGGACCTCCGCACGCCGTTCGGCGGTGTGAAGGCCTCCGGGCTCGGCCACGAGGGCGGCTACCGCTCGATCGACTTCTATACCGACCAGCAGGCCGTGCACATCACGCTCGGCGAGGTCCACAACCCCACCTTCGGCAAGGCCTGACCCCCTCGAAACACAAGATCGGTCGTTGAGCGGGGCGCTGCGGGACGAAACGCAGCCACGTTTCGTCTCGTCGCTCCACTCCTCGCTCAACGACCGGAGAACTGCAAGGACGCTGACATGACCGACATGACCGACCGCACCCTGACCTCGTCGGGCTTCTACGTCTCCCAGGAGGCGCCGATCCACTCCGACAACCCGATCCCCACCCCCTCGGTGCCCGCGCCGGACATCCTCCGCTGCGCGTACATGGAGCTCGTGGTGACCGACATCGAGGTCTCCCGCAACTTCTACGTGGACGTGCTGGGCCTGTACGTCACCGAGGAGGACGAGCACACCGTCTACCTCCGCTCCACCGAGGAGTTCATCCACCACAACCTGGTGCTCCGTCAGGGCCCCGTCGCCGCCGTCGCCGCGTTCTCGTACCGGGTGCGCACGCCCGAGGACCTGGACAAGGCCGTCGCCTTCTACACCGAGCTCGGCTGCCGCGTGGAGCGTCGCGCGGAGGGCTTCACGAAGGGCATCGGCGACTCGGTGCGCGTGGAGGACCCGCTGGGCTTCCCGTACGAGTTCTTCCACCAGACCGAGCACGTCGAGCGGCTGTCGTGGCGCTACGACCTGCACACCCCTGGCGAGCTCGTGCGCCTCGACCACTTCAACCAGGTGACCCCCGACGTGCCCCGCGCCGTGAACTTCATGCAGTCGCTCGGCTTCCGCGTCACGGAGGACATCCAGGACGAAGAGGGCACCGTCTATGCGGCATGGATGCGGCGCAAGCCCACCGTGCACGACACGGCCATGACCGGCGGCGACGGCCCGCGCATGCACCACGTCGCCTTCGCCACGCACGAGAAGCACAACATCCTCGCGATCTGCGACAAGCTCGGCGCCCTCCGCATGTCGGACCGCATCGAGCGCGGCCCCGGCCGCCACGGCGTCTCCAACGCGTTCTACCTGTACCTGCGCGACCCCGACGGCCACCGCGTCGAGATCTACACGCAGGACTACTACAC
>JAEZSU010000098.1 GCA_023421635.1 Actinomycetes bacterium
GCCCGGACTGGCTGTCCCGGCGCAACAGCGCGGCACTGTCGGTGACCGCCGGGCACGGCCTCGAGGCCCTCGACGCCTACTTCGGCCGCTACCTGCCGCAGCTGGTCGCCACCGCGATCACGATGCCGATCATGGTGCTCGCGATCCTCATCGCCGATCCCATCTCCGGCATCACGGTCATCGTCACGATGCCGCTCATCCCGATCTTCATGGTGCTGATCGGGATGGCGACGCGCGCGGTGCAGCAGCGGCAGTACCGGACGCTCCACCGGCTGTCCTCCCGGTTCGCCGACACCGTCGGAGGGCTGGCCACACTGAAGATCTACGGCCGCCAGCACCGCGCGGCCGACACCATCGAATCGGTGACCCGCGGCTACAAGCGCGAGACCATGACCGTCCTGCGGGTGTCGTTCCTGTCCGGCTTCGCGCTGGAGGTCCTCGCCTCGCTGTCGGTCGCGATCATCGCCGTGACGATCGGGTTCCGGCTCCTCAGCGGTGAGATGCCGCTGCTCGTCGGCCTGTTCGTGCTGCTCCTGGCCCCCGAGGCGTATCTGCCGGTGCGACAGGTGGGGGTGCAGTTCCACGCCGCCGCGGAGGGCGTCGCCGCGACCGAGGAGATCTTCGACGCCCTCGACGCCGCCGACGCGGTGCCCGCACCGGCGCCGACCGGGGCCCGCCCCGCGAGCACCGTCGAGCCGCGCCCCGGCGTCCCGCTCCTGGCGGCACGCGGACTCACCATTCCCCGCGGGGCGTGGCGGATCGGCCCGGTCGACCTCGACGTGCACGCCGGCGAGGTCGTGCTGCTGCAGGGGGCGAGCGGTACCGGCAAGTCGAGCGTCATCGCCGCGCTCCTGGGCTTCGCCCCCGCCGACGGCACGATCTCGGTCGCCGGCACGGCTGCGGACGACGCCCGCGGCATCCTCGCCTGGGCCGGGCAGCGCCCGGGACTCATGTCCGGCACCGTGGCGGAGAACGTCGCCCTGGGCGCCCCCTCCCCCGACGAGGCGCTGATCGCAGCGTGCCTGGAGAACACCGGCGCCGACGTCCCCCCGCACCTGCAGCTGGGCGCCACCGGCTCCGGGCTCTCGGGCGGACAGGCGCAGCGGGTCGCCGTCGCGCGGGCCCTGTACCGGCTGCGGTCGGGACGCGCACGGGTCCTCGCCCTCGACGAACCCTCCAGCGCGCTCGACGAGGCGACGGAAGCCGCGCTGTGGCGGATGCTGCGCGCCGAGGCTGACGCCGGGAGCGGGGTGCTCCTGGTCTCGCACCGCACCTCCGCGCTCGCGATCGCCGACCGCGTCGTGACCCTCCCGCTCCCCGACCGCCTCGACGGGGCGTCGCCTGTGGCCGTCGCATCCAGCGAGGAGGCCGGCGCATGAGCGCGACCCGCAGCGCGACCGCAGCGGTGCTCCACACCGCCCAGCCGCCGTTCCGCACATTCCGGTGGGCCGTGGCGTCCGGACTCGGCACGGCCGTGAGCGCCATCGCGCTCCTCGCCGCCAGCGCCTGGCTCATCACCCGTTCCGCCGAGCAGCCGGCGGTCATGTACATCACCGCGGTCGTCGTCGCGGTGCGCGCGTTCGCGCTCGGCCGCGGCGTGTTCCGTTACCTCGAACGGCTCACGAGCCATGATGCCGCGCTCGGGCAACTCGCCGGCGTCCGCGCGGGCCTCGTGCGCCGGATCGTGCCGCTCGCGCCCGACGGCCTGGGGACGACGCGGCGCGGGGCGTTGCTCTCGCGCATGGTCGACGACGTCGACGAGCTGCAGAACCTCTCGCTCCGGGTGGTGCTGCCGATCGCGGTGGCGGGGCTCGCCTCGGTCGCGAGCGTCGTGTTCGTCGCGTTCCTCTCGCCGGTCGCCGCCGTCGTGCTCGCCGCGTGTCTCGTGGTGTGCTTCATCCTCGCGGTGTGGCTCGGCTGGGCCGCCGGTGCCCGCGCGGAACGCCGGCTCGCGCCCCTGCGCGCCCGGCTCGCCGACGCGCTGCTCGACGAGTTCTCGTCGATCGACGTGCTCACCGCCTTCGACGCGACGGATGCCGCCCACACCCGGGTGCGCGCCGCGGACGAGGCGTTGCGCGCGGCGACGGTGCGCCGCGCCGGCGCGCAGGGACTCACCTCGGCGGCGGTGTCGCTCCTCGCGGGCATCGCCTCGTTCGCCATCCTGCTCGTCGCGCTCCCGGCGCTCGGCGAGAGCGGGTTCACGGGGCCCGCCCTGGCGGTGGTGGTGCTCCTGCCGATGGCGGTGTTCGAGGTGTTCGGGCCGGTGCCCCTCGCGCTCGCCTCCTGGCGGCAGGTGCGGTCGGCGGCCGAGCGGATCGCCGCCACCGTTCCGGACGAGATCCCCGACGGGCTCCCCCGCGACGAACCACCGGCGACCGGGATCGCGCCGGCGCTCGGCGACGGCATCCGTCTCACCGGGCTCCGGGCGCACTGGCCCGCACGTCCGGGCGAGACGGTGGACGCGGGGATGCTGCACGACGTGTCGCTGCACATCGCGCCGGGCGAGCGGGTGCTGGTGACCGGCCCGAGCGGTGCCGGGAAGACGACCCTGGCCCATGTGCTCGTGCGCTTCCTCGACTACGAGGGGTCGTACCGGATCGGCGGCACCGAGGCCCGCGAGCTCGCCGGGGACGACCTGCGCCGCACGGTCGGCCTGTGCGAGCAGTCGCCGTACCTGTTCGACGAGACGCTGCGCCAGAACCTGCTGTTCGCGCACGACACCGCGACCGACGAGGACCTGTGGGCGGTGCTCGACCGGGGCGGGCTCGCCGGCTGGGCACGGGCGCGCGGCGGGCTGGACGCGCCGCTCGGCGAGCGCGGCGCACTCACGTCGGGCGGGCAGGCGCAGCGGATCACGCTGGCGCGGGCGCTCCTCGCCGACTTCCCGGTGCTCGTGCTGGACGAGCCGACCGCGGGCGTGGACCCCGCCGCATCCGATGCGCTGCTGCGCGACCTCCTCGGTGCCGTGGGTCCGGCGCAGGCCGTGGTGCTCATCTCGCACGTCGCGGTGCCGGCCGGCCTCGTCGACCGCGAGGTGCGCATCGAGTCCGGCCGCACCGTCTGACCGTTCACC
>JAEZSU010000190.1 GCA_023421635.1 Actinomycetes bacterium
TCCTTCCACCACTCGTACAGCCCGGCGAGGAACAGGGGGCTGTCGTCGGCGGGGTGGATGAAGTGCGGGATCTTCGCGCCCTCGTGCTGCTTCCACTCGTAGTACCCGGTGACCGGGACGATCGCGCGGCGCTTCTGCAGTGCCCCGCGGAACATCGCCTTCTCCTCGAGTTCCTCCGAGCGCGCGTTGAACGCGCGGGCGCCGATCCCGGGGTCCTTCGCCCAGCCGGGCACGAGCCCCCAGCGGGCAGGTTCCAGCCGGCGGGTGGGGGGATCGGTCTTCGCCGAGTCGAGCACGATGGCCGCTGTCGCCGTCGGCGCGACGTTGTACGACGGCGGGGGCAGGCGGTCGCTCTCCTGGTCGACGCGCAGCACGCCGACGAGTTCGGAGGCCACATTCGCCACGACGAAACGTCCGCACATGCGGGTCAGCCTATGCGGGGTCGCCGACGTCGCGCATCAGGCCGATGGCCGCCAGGCGCTCCATGAGCTCCGCGCCGTCGTCGCCGGTCACCCATGGCACCTCTGCCGCGGAGTGGTCGTCCACGCCCGTGCGGCCGCCGGCGAGGACGGCCTCGGCCTGGGTGAGACGCCGGATGGCGACGGCTGCGACGTTGTCGGGGTGCGCCGCGGTGAACGCGGTGTAGATCTCGTCGTCGTGCTGCCCGTCGTCGCCGACCAGCAGCCACGTGATCTGCGGGAACTCCCGCGCGAGCCGCTCGAGGTTGTCGTGCTTGTGCTCCCGGCCGCTGCGGAACCACCGGTCGTGGGTGGGGCCCCAGTCGGTGAGCAGCATCGCCCCGGCAGGGAACAGGTGCCGGCGCAGGAACCGTGCGAGGGTCGGCGCCACGTTCCACGCGCCGGTGGAGAGGTACACCATGGGCGCGCCGGGATGCTGCTGCACGAGCCGCTCCAGCAGCACCGCCATGCCGGGGACCGGCTGGCGGGCGTGCTCGTTCAGCACGAACGAGTTCCACGCGGCGACGAGCGGGCGGGGGAGCGCGGTCACCATCACGGTGTCGTCGACGTCGGACACGACGCCGAAGCGCACGTCGTCGGACACGATGTACACGCGGGTCTCGATGGGGTCGCCGCCTTCGACCGACACGGTCAGGGTGCGCCATCCCGGGGAGAGCCGGGCGGGTAGCACGGCATCGATGACGCCGCCGCGGTCGGCGACCACCTCGTGGGCGGTGCCGTCGATCAGGACGGTCACCTGGGCGAAGCCCACCGGCACGGCAACGAAGCTCCGCCACCCGCGCACGCCCGCGTAGGCGTCCGAGCGGCGGCGGGCCTTCGGTGGGATCATGACGCGGCCGAGCACGCGCACCCAGGTCTGGGACCCGTACCCGGGGAACGCCGCGACCTCGGGGGTCCGCCCGCGGCGACGCGCCCGGCGCTCACGCCACGCGTGCACGCGGCGTTCGAGTCGTGCCAGCCACAGCACCTTGACGGGGACGGGGCGGGGCGCAGTCATCCCCTCAGTCTTCCACGGCCTCCTCGGACTGTTCGGACGGCGCCGGGTCGTCGTCGTGCAGGTGGCGCCGCTCCAACCGCGTGATGATGCGCTTGGCGAGCAGCACGAGGAGGAAGAAGACGACCACGCCCCCGACGAAGAGGTAGCCGGCGAAGTGGATGCGGTCGGACAGCTCTCGATACGTGCCCGCGGCCGCCGCGGCGAACCCGATGTACAACCCTGCCCACAGTGCGCACGCCGGCGCCGTCCAGGCGAGGAAGCGGCGGTAGGCGTAGCCGGACATCCCGACGGTGAGCGGGACGAGCGAGTGCAGCACCGGCAGGAACCGGGAGATGAAGATGGCCGGGCCGCCGCGTCGTCGCAGGTACCGCTCGGATTTCGCCCAGTTGGCCTCGCCGATGCGTCGGCCCAGGCGCGACCCGCGCAGCCACGGCCCGATGTAGCGCCCGAGCACGAAGCCCACCGACTCGCCCAGGAGCGAGCCCGCGACCACCACCGCCCACAGCACGACCCCGTCCAAGAACGTCGCGACGCCCGTTCCCGCGACGATGACGATCGTGTCGCCGGGGACGATGAGCCCCACGAGCACGCTCGTCTCGAGCGCGACGGCGAGGCCCGCCAGCAGCACACGCAGGACGGGCGGAACGGTCTGCACCGCATCCAGCAGCCAGGTGAGCGCCTCGTTCACGGTGATGAGCCTAGAGGGGGCCGATACCTCTAGCCTGAGAATCATGCCCGTGCCACCCGTCCCCGTCGAGGTGACCGGTGCCTGTACCCCCGCGCAGGCGTACGCCGCCCTCTCCGGCGAGGCGCATGCGTTCTGGCTCGACGCCGGCGACGACGCCGCCGAGGGCTGGAGCTGGGTCGGTGCCGGTGCGCCCGACGATCCTGCCGAGGTGGAGGCGACCGCGCTCTCCACCGGTTCCGTGTCCGGTGCCCCGCACGGGTTGCTCGGCGGCGGCTGGGTCGGGTGGGTCGGCTACGAGCGGGGCGCCGCGAACGCCGGCGCCCCGGTGCATCCCGCATCCGACCCGCTTCCCCGGGAGCGCTGGCTCCGCGTCGAGCGGGTCATCGGATTCGACCACGAGACCGGGCGCGCCTGGGCCGTCGCACCCGACGTACATGCGTGGCTGCGAGCGGCCGCGACCGCGGTCGCCCCGGCGGCTCGGCCGCTGCCGCATCGGACCGCCGTCGCACGCGTCACACCCGAGGAGTACGCGCGACGGATCGAACGCTGCCGCGCCGCGATCCGCGCCGGCGACGCCTATCAGCTGTGCCTCACCACCCGGTTCGAGGTCGCAGGCCCCGTGGACTCGGATGCGGTGCATGCGGCGCTCCGCACCCGCGCACCCTCCCACCACGGCGCCCACATCCGCACCGGCGACGTCGCACTCGTCACCGCCACCCCCGAGCTCTTCCTCGAGGTGGCCGACGGTGTCGTCCGCACCCGCCCGATCAAAGGCACGCGGCCACGCGGCGCCACACCCGAGGCGGACGCCGCCCTCCGTGGGGAGCTCGCCGCGAGCGCGAAGGAGCAGGCCGAGAACGTCATGATCGTCGATCTCATGCGCAACGATCTCGCGCCGGTCTGCGAGACCGGCAGCGTCAGCGTCGAGCGACTGCGGGAGATCGAGTCGTACGCGACGGTGCACCAGCTCGTCAGCACCGTGGCCGGCCGCATCCGCGCCGGCACGACGCTCGCGGACCTGCTGCGCGCCGCGTTCCCCGCGGGCAGCATGACCGGGGCACCGAAGCTCTCGGCGATGACCCTGCTCCGTGAGATCGAGGACGCGCCGCGCGGCGTGTTCGCCGGCACCGTCGGCTGGATCGGGCAGGACGGCACGCTCGATCTCGCCATGGTGATCCGCACCGTCCTCGTGCATCCGGACGGCGCGTACGTCGGCGCCGGCGGCGGCATCACCTGGTACTCGGATGCGGCCGAGGAGGTCGCCGAGGTCGGCATCAAGGCGAGGGCGCCGCTCGCCGCCCTCGGCGCCGCCGTCCCACCGGGCTGGTGAGCGGGTCGGGTATCCTGAAGGATGCGCATCGCGCAGGATTTCCCGACATCCCGTTCCGTAAGGTTTCCTCTGTGTCCATGAGTTCCCCCACCGAGTCCGCGCCGCACACCTCCGAGGGCGGCGTCGACGTGCACGCGATCCAAGCCAAGTGGCAGCGTCGCTGGGAGGAACTCGACCCGTTCCGCGCCGGTGCCGACGACGACACGCGCCCGCGCAAGTACGTGCTGGCGATGTTCCCGTACCCCTCGGGCGACCTGCACATGGGGCACGCCGAGAACTACCTCTACTCCGACATCGTCGCCCGGTTCTGGCGCCACCGCGGCTACAACGTGCTGCACCCGATCGGGTGGGACTCGTTCGGCCTGCCCGCCGAGAACGCCGCGATCAAGCGCGGCGCGAACCCGGTCACGTGGACGTACGACAACATCGCGCAGCAGAAGACCAGCCTGAAGGCGTACGGGGTGTCCTTCGACTGGAGCCGGGTGCTGCACACCTCCGACCCGGAGTACTACCGCTGGAACCAGTGGCTGTTCCAGCAGCTGTACGAGCGCGGCCTGGCCTACCGTGCCGAGAGCCCGGTCAACTGGTGCACGCACGACCAGACCGTGCTGGCGAACGAGCAGGTCATCGACGGGCACTGCGAGCGGTGCGGCTACCCGGTCGTGAAGAAGAAGCTCACGCAGTGGTACTTCCGCATCACCGAGTACG
>JAEZSU010000255.1 GCA_023421635.1 Actinomycetes bacterium
GGACCGTGACGGGCAGTTCCGCGGCCTCGACGAGATCCGCGACCGCATCCGCGTCCCGCGCACGCTCGGACGTCGGAGCCGTGACGAAGAACACCGACGCGGCGGGCGCCAGCACCGACACGATGCCGGCGGCGTCCTTGTCCTCGAGCACCCCGAACACCACGCCCCACTCGTCGAAGTCGAAGGAGTCGCCGAGCGCCTGCACCAGCGCCTCGGCGCCGTGCGGGTTGTGGGCCGCGTCCACGAGCACCGTGGGGTTGGTGCCGATGAGCTGGAGCCGGCCGGGCGAGGTCGCTTCTGCGAACCCCTCGGCGACCACGTCGGCGGCGAGCTGCTCGCCCGGGCGGCCGATGAGCGATTCCACGGCGGCGAGTGCGAGGGCCGCGTTGCGCCCCTGGTGCGCACCGTACTGCGGCAGATACTGCTCGGTGTAGGTGCCGCCGAGGCCACGGATGTCGAGCATCTGCCCTCCGACGGCGAGCCGCTGCCCCTCCAGGCCGAACTGGACGCCCTCGACCGCGAGGGTCGCGCCGGCGCGTTCGGCGGCACGGGCGATCACCTGCGCCGCCGCCGGGTCCTGTGCGGCCGAGACGACCGCGGCGCCGGGCTTGATGATGCCCGACTTCACCGCCGCGATCTCGGCGCCCGTGTCGCCGAGGCGGTCGGCGTGGTCGAGGCCGATCGGCGCGAGGACCGCGACGTCGCCGTCGGCGGTGTTCGTCGAGTCCCAGCTGCCGCCCATGCCGACCTCGATGACCGCGACGTCGATCGGCGCGTCGGAGAACGCGGTGAACGCGAGCACGGTCAGCAGTTCGAAGAAGGTCAGGGGCGCGTCGCCCGCCGCCGCGAGTTCTGCGTCGACGAGGTCGACGAAGGGCGAGATCTCGTCCCACGCATCGGCGACGGCCGCATCCTCGATCGGTTCGCCGTCGATCATGATCCGCTCGGTGAACCGTTCCAGGTGCGGGCTCGTGAACAGGCCGGTCCGCAGCCCGTGGGCACGCAGCAGGCTCTCGATCATGCGCGCCGTGGAGGTCTTGCCGTTCGTGCCGGTGATGTGGACGACCCGGTACGTGCGCTGCGGGTCGTCCAGCAGCTCCAGCACGCGCCGGGTGCGCTCGACCCGCGGCTGCACCCACTGCTCGCCCTGACGGCGAAGCAGCTGGCTGTACACCGCGTCCGCGCGTTCGCGATCGCTCATGCGCCCGCCTCCTCGATCTTGGTGACGCCGACGGTGAAGGCGCCGCGGTTGGCGAAGGCGCCCGCGGCGAACTGCGCCGTGTGGCCGGGCGCCGCTGCGGCGTCGAATGTGCTGCCCACGAGCACCGCGCCGTTCACGGTCGCCGAGAGGGCGAGGGTCTCCCCCGCCACCGCGGCGACCTCGAAGGCGCTCCGGACCGCCTCGGCATCCGCGGCGTCCTCGAAGACGAGCGACAGCGCGATGCGGTCGCTCACCTCGAAGCCGGCGGACTTCCGGGTGTCCTGGATGCTGCGGATGACGTCGCGAGCGAGCCCCTCGGCCTCGAGCTCCGGCGTGGTCGCGGTCTCGAGCAGCACGAATCCGCCCCCGGCAAGCACGGCCAGCGCCTCGCCGTCGGGTCGCCCGGTGGTCTCGAGCACGAGTTCGTACTCCCCCGGCTGCAGCGCGATGCCGCCGGCGACGACCGTCCCGTCCGTCTCGGACCAGTCGCCGGAGCGGGCGGCCTGGATGGCCTGCTGCACCTGCTTGCCGAGGCGCGGGCCCGCGGCCCGGGCGTTCACGGTGAGCCGGTGGGTGATGCCGTACTCGGCCGCGGTGTGCTCGCCGAGGTCGACCAGCCCGACGGCCTTCACGTTCAGTTCGTCGCGCAGGATGTCGTCGAACTGCCCGAGGGCGGCCGCATCCGGCACCACGACGGTGAGCTTCGGCAGCGGCAGGCGGACCCGGCGGCCCTCCTTCTTCCGCAGCGCGTTGGCGACCGAGGAGACCTCGCGCACCGCGTCCATGGCGGTGCGGATGTCGGCGGCGTCCGCGAAGGCGGCCGCATCCGGCCAGTCCTCGAGATGCACGCTCCGGCCGCCGGTGAGCCCCTGCCAGATCTGCTCGGACACGAGCGGGATGAGCGGCGCGGCGACGCGGGTGAGGGTCTCCAGCACCGTGTAGAGCGTGTCGAACGCCTCCGTCGAGCGGGGGTCGTCGGTCACGCCGACCCAGAACCGGTCGCGCGAGCGGCGGATGTACCAGTTCGTCAGCACCTCGGCGAAGTCTCGGAGGCGCGCGGCCGCGGTGGTGGAGTCGAGCGCGTCGAGGTCCGCCGCCACCTCCCGCACGAGATCGCCGGTGAGGGCGAGGATGTACCGGTCGAGCACGTCGGTGGAGTCGGTGCGCCAGGTCGCCTCGTAGCCGTCCGACGCGTTGGCGTAGGTGGCGAAGAAGTACCATGCGTTCCACACCGGGAGCAGGAACTCGCGGACGCCGGCACGGATGCCCTCCTCGGTCACGACGAGGTTGCCGCCGCGGAGCACGGAGCTCGACATGAGGAACCAGCGCATCGCGTCGGAGCCGTCGCGGTGGAACACCTCGCTGACGTCGGGGTAGTTGCGCAGCGACTTCGACATCTTCTGCCCGTCGGAGCCGAGCACGATGCCGTGGCAGGACACACCGGTGAACGCCGGACGGTCGAACAGCGCGGTGGACAGCGCGTGCATGACGTAGAACCAGCCGCGGGTCTGCCCGATGTACTCGACGATGAAGTCGGCGGGCGAGTGCTCGTCGAACCAGTCGCGGTTCTCGAACGGGTAGTGCACCTGCGCGTACGGCATCGAGCCGGAGTCGAACCACACGTCGAACACGTCCTCGATGCGCCGCATGGTGGAGCGCCCGGTCGGGTCGTCCGGGTTCGGGCGGGTGAGGTCGTCGATGTACGGCCGGTGCAGGTCGACGTTGCCCTCCGGGTCGCGCGGGAGGCGCCCGAAGTCGCGCTCGAGCTCCTCGAGCGAGCCGTACACGTCGACGCGCGGGTAGGCGGGGTCGTCGCTCTTCCACACCGGGATCGGCGACCCCCAGTACCGGTTGCGGCTGATGGACCAGTCGCGGGAGCCTTCGAGCCACTTGCCGAACTGGCCGTGCTTCACGTTCTCCGGGGCCCAGGTGATCTGCTCGTTCAGCTCGATCATGCGGTCCTTGAAGTCCGTGACGCGCACGAACCAGCTGGAGACGGCCTTGTAGATGAGCGGGTTCCGGCACCGCCAGCAGTGCGGGTACGAGTGCTCGTAGCTCTGCAGCCGCACGAGACGGCCGTTCTGGCGGAGGATGCGGATCAGCGGCGTGTTCGCATCCATCCACAGCTCGCCGGCGACGTCGGTCACCTGCGGCAGGAAGCGCCCGCCGTCGTCGAGGCTGACGATCGTGGGCAGGCCCGCGGCGTCCGCGAGTCGCTTGTCGTCCTCACCGTAGGCGGGCGCCTGGTGCACGATGCCGGTGCCGTCGGTGGTGGTGACGTAGTCGTCGACGAGGATGTGCCAGGCGTCCTGCGTGCCCCACGCCTCGGCATCGGCGTAGTAGTCGAACAGCCGGTCGTAGGCGACACCGCCGAGCTCGGCACCGGTGAGCTCCTGCTGCACGGCGGCCGCCGCATCCTCCGCCGACTCGT
>JAEZSU010000279.1 GCA_023421635.1 Actinomycetes bacterium
AGCCTGAACCGCCTCAGCCCGCGTGCGCGGCGGCCGCCGGCGTGCCGAGGCGCCGGCGCGCGATGACGCCGAGCGCCCGGTCGATCGCGACGTACACGTACGCGACCACCTCGAGGGCGACCGTGAGCGCGACGATCCACAGCGCGACCCCGCCGACGCCGAGCCGGTCGACCTCCATGAACGGGTACGGGTACTGCGTGCCGCCGCCGAACGTGCCGCCCAGCGCGCCGTACCCGAAGGCGAACACCAGGTAGAGGTACGGGATGGCCGCCCACAGCGGGGGGTCGTACCAGCGGAACGACCCCTTCGGCATGAACAGCAGCCAGTCCACGATCACGAGCACCGGGGTCACGATGTGGATGAGGTTGTCGGTGAGGGTGAACGGCCGGTACCCGGTGTTCTGCGTGAACGCCTCCGGGACGAGGATGATCAGGTAGATCAGCATCGTGACCGTGATCGACATCATCACGGCACCGCCGAACCGGGGTGCGGGGGCGGATGCGCCGCGTGGCCCGGACCGGGCGAGGTCGAGGCCGGTGCGCACGGCGAGGAACGCCAGCCAGCCCAGGCAGAGGATGTTGCTCAGCACCGTGAAGTAGAGGAACTGCACCCCGCTGACCTGCCCGGCGAAGATCCCGGTGATCCGCCCGATCCCCCACGCGACCAGCAGGACGGCGGCGATGCGGAAGGCGAGCGCGAGCCGTCGATCGGGGATGGACACGGGTCGATCGTACGGCCGGCATCCGTCCCCGCATGCACGCCGCGAGGATCCATTGCGTACGTGCCACCCGCAGGCGTAGTGTCACCCGCCGTGACATCTGACGGCCGGGAACCCGGCACGGACCCATCCCCCGACATCCCCCTCGCGAAACGCATCCTCATCGGGGACCCCTTGGCCTCCGGCGACGCCGACGACCACCTGCTGCGAAAGCGCATGGCGCTGCCGATCTTCGCCTCCGACGCGCTGTCGTCGGTCGCCTACGCACCGCAGGAACTGCTGATGATCCTGCTCATCGGCGGGACGGCGTTCCTGGCGTTCAGCCCGTGGGTCGCCGCCGCGGTGGTGCTCCTGCTCGTGGTGGTGGTGCTCTCGTACCGGCAACTCATCAAGGCGTACCCGTCCGGCGGCGGCGACTACGAGGTGGCGCGGACGAACCTCGGCGAGGTACCCGGCGTCGTCGTGGCGTCGGCGTTGCTGGTCGACTACATCCTCACGGTCGCCGTGTCGGTCGCCTCCGGGGTCGACAACATCATCTCCGCGCTCCCCTTCCTCGACCCCTGGCGGGTGGAGCTGGCGGTCGGGTTCGTGGTGCTGCTCGTGATCGTGAACCTGCGCGGCGTGCGCGAGGCCTCCCGCGCCTTCGCCCTGCCGACCTACATCTTCATCGGATCGGTCGGGGTGATGATCGTCGTCGGGATCATCCGGTGGCTCCTGGGCGACCCGCCCGTGGCCTCGAGCGCCGAGTACGCCGTCCAGGCGGAGGACCTGTCGCAGGCGGCGGTGATCCTGCTCATCCTCCGCTCCTTCTCGAGCGGCTGCTCCGCGCTCACCGGGGTGGAGGCCGTCTCGAACGGCGTGCCCGCGTTCCGCCGCCCCAAGGCGCGGAACGCGCAGCAGACGCTCACCGCGATGGGCCTCATCGCGATCCTGCTGTTCGCCGGTCTCACCCTCATCGCCCTCGTCTCGGGCGTGCACTACGCCGAGAACCCGTGCCACCTCGTCGGCTTCGACTGCGGCAGCACCCCGCAGCCGAGTCTCATGGCGCAGGTGGCTGCGGCGACGTTCGGCATGAACTCGGTGCCGTTCTTCATCATCCAGGCGGCGACCGCCGCCGTGCTCCTGCTCGCCGCGAACACCGCCTTCAACGGGTTCCCGCTGCTCGGGGCGGTTCTGGCCCGCGACGGCTACGCGCCGAAGGCGCTGAACACCCGCGGTGACCGCCTGGTCTTCTCCAACGGCATGCTCATCCTCGGCGTCGCCGCGATCATCGTCCTCGTCGCATCCGGTGCGCGGCTGTCGCTGCTCATCCAGCTGTACATCATCGGCGTGTTCGTGTCCTTCTCGCTCGGCCAGATCGGGATGGTGCGCCACTGGCGCCGCGCCCGCCGCGCGCTGCGGGCCCTCCCCCCGGATGCGGTGCCGCAGGAGTCGACGCGGCTCACCTCGCGGGAGATCACCACCGGCCTCGTCATCAACGCGCTCGGCGCGGGGCTGACCGCATCCGTCTTCCTCATCGTGACGGTGACGAAGTTCACACACGGCGCCTGGCTGGTGTTCTTCGCGATCCCGGTGCTGTCCCTGCTCATGGTGGGGGTGAGCCGGTACTACCGCGACGTCGAGCACGAGATCGCCTACGACGACGAGACGAAGTTCGGGGCGTCCGGCGACGTGGCGATCGTGATGGTGGGAAAGCTCCAGAAGCCCGTCGCGAAGGCGCTCGACTACGCGCTGGCGGCACGGCACGAGCTCACGATCGCGGTGCACGTCGCCGTGGACAAGGCCGCGGCGGACGAGCTGCAACGGGAATGGCAGGAGCATCGGATGCCGGTGCCGCTGTACATCATCGAGTCGCCGTACCGCGCGTACGTGGGGCCGGTGGCAACGTTCATCGACGAATTCCGTAAGAAGCATGGGCCCGCGGTGGTCACGGTCTACCTGCCGCAGTACATCGTCGGGCACTGGTGGGAGTCGTTCCTGCACAACCGCAGGGCTCGCCGGCTGGCGCAGCAGCTGATGCTCGTGCACGGCGTGACGATCACCCTCGTCCCCTGGCTGCTCGACTCGTCCGAGCTCATCTACGGCCGCCGGTCCCGGCCGCTGCCGGGCCAGGAGCGGGCGGGCCGCCGCGCCGAGGGCTGATCCCGGGCCCGCCCGGCGCACGTACCCTGGAGAGGTGACCCTTCCAGGCTTCAATCCGCTGCGCGTGCGCGCGGACTTCCCCCTGCTCGACCAGCAGGTGAACGGACGTCCGCTCGTCTACCTCGACTCCGGCGCGACGAGCCAGAAACCGCGGCGCGTGATCGACGCCGAGGTGGACTTCCTCACCCGCACGAACGCCGCCGTCCACCGCGGCGCCCACACGCTCGCGGCCGAAGCCACCGAACTGTTCGAGGACGCCCGCCGTACCGTGGCCGAGTTCGTGGGCGCCGACGAGGACACCCTGGTGTGGACCCACGGGGCGACCGAGGGGATCAACCTCGTCGCCTACGGGATCGGCAACGCGTCCGCAGGCCGCGGCGGGGCCGCATCCGCCCCGCTCGCGCTGAGCGAGGGCGACGAGATCGTGGTGACCGAGAGCGAACACCACGCGAACCTCATCCCGTGGCAGGAGCTCGCGGCACGCACCGGCGCCCGGCTGCGGCACATCCCGGTGCGCGAGGACGGCACGCTCGAGCTCGACGCGGCCGCCTCGGTCATCGGCGAGCGCACGCGCATCCTCGCCTTCCCGCACGTCTCGAACGTGCTCGGCATCGTGAACCCCGTCGCCGAGCTCGTCGCGCTCGCGCGCGCGGCCGGGGCGCTGACGGTGATGGACGCGTGCCAGTCCGCGCCGCACCTGCCGCTGGACCTTCCCGGCCTCGGCGTCGACCTCGCGGTGTTCAGCGGGCACAAGATGCTCGGCCCGTACGGCATCGGCGGCCTCTACGGCCGGCGGGACGTGCTCGAGGCGCTGCCGCCGTTCCTCACCGGCGGGTCCATGATCACGACCGTCACCCTCGACGAGGCCGAGTACCTGCCACCTCCGCACCGGTTCGAGGCGGGCACGCAGCCGGTGTCGCAGGCGGTCGCCCTCGCCGAGGCGGTGCGCTACCTCGACGGGCTCGGCATGCCCGCCGTGCACGCGCACGAGCAGCTGCTGGAACGGCGGATGCGGGAGGGCCTCCGCGGGCTTCCCGGCATCCGGATGCTGGGCGACGCCGATGCGGAGCGGGTCGCGCTGGTCGCGTTCGAGGTCGACGGCGTGCACGCGCACGATGTCGGGCAGGTGCTCGACGCGAGCGGCATCGCGGTGCGGGTGGGTCACCACTGCGCGCAGCCGCTGCACCGCCGCTTCGGGATGACCGCGAGCGTGCGGGCGTCCGCATCCGTCTACAACACGCTCGACGACGTCGACGCGTTCGTCGACGCGGTCGCCGGGGTGCGGGAGTACTTCGGGGTGCACGCATGAGCGGGCTCGACGTGCTGTATCAGGAGCTGATCCTCGACCACTCGAAGGCGCGCGACGGCTTCGGCCTCGCCGAGGAGGAGGGCGCCTGCGCGACCTCGCACCAGAAGAACCCGGTCTGCGGCGACGAGATCACGCTGCGGGTGCGCCTGGACGGCGACGTCATCCGCGACGTGACCTGGGAGGGCGCGGGCTGCTCGATCTCCCAGGCGTCGGCGTCGATGCTCACCGGCCTCGCCGACGGGCTGCCGCGCGGGGACGCCGAGCAGCTCATCGCGACGTTCCGCGAGGTGCTGCGCTCCCGCGGGAAGCTCGAACTCGACGAGGACACCTTCGGCGACGCCACCGCACTGAACGGCGTCTCGAAGTTCACCGCCCGGGTGAAGTGCGCGATGCTCGCCTGGGTCGCCCTCGAGGACGCCCTCTCCCGCGCCTGACCTCCCCCGTCGCCCGTGCGTGGCGTGGTGTCGCCGTGTGCGCGTGTCGCGGTGCCCCTGCGTGCGCGTGTGTGCGGCATCCCCTTCGGGCGACTTGCCTCAGATGTACGCGAATCGGGGTGTCAGGCGTACATCTGAGGCAAGTCGACAGGGGTTGGCGCGGGTGTCGACGCGGCGAGGTGCCGCGGGCGACGGATGCGGGGTGCCGCAGATGTTGCTGCGGGCTAGAGCCAGACGAATGGGATCGTCGCAGTGAGCACCGCGGTGACCACGAAGATCGCCGTGCCGGTGCCGATGAGCACCCACTGCATGCGCGGGCGCCGAACGACCGCGGCGACACCGAGAAGGAACAGCGTGATCGCCATCAACGCCGTGTAGAGCCCGAGCGTGTCCCCGCGCAGTCCGAGGGCGTCCCCTTCGGCACGCAGCGCGTCCGCGCGCTCCTTCTCGACGGCGTAGGCGTCGAACAGCGCCGCCTGATACTCCTCGTCGGCCTGGGGGTCGTGCCAGAACTCAGGCTCGGCCTCGTCGAGCGCGGCAGCGGCCTGGATGGCGGCATCCAGGTCCTCGGACACCGCCATGAACCACAGCTGCTCGAACTGCGCCTGCGCGAGCGTGTCACCGGCATCGGCCGCGACTTGGAGCAGTGCGAGCTGCTGGATCGTCTGCGTGTCGGAGACGTACTGCTGGTTCGCCTCGAGGTACAGGGACTCCGCCGACGTCGCGGCGGTCCCGCTCTGCGAGATCTTGTCGTCGCTGTGGCCGCCGTAGAGGCTCGACTGGAACGATGTGTACGCCGTCGCGACCGAGACGACACCCAGCAGGATGACGACGATCAGTTCGATGTGGCGGTTCCACCACGGCTGCGGCGATGAAGTGATGACGGCGTTGTCGGACACGGGTCCCCTTCGGGTCGGGACGGAGGATATGCATCCGGAACACTACCGGCCGCCGACGCCGCGACATCCCCGCTTCCCGCGAGACCACCTATCGCGGCGACGAAAAACGGGTCCGCCCCCGTCGTGTGACGGAGGCGGACCCGGGAATGCTGCGGACGATCAGCGCGAGGAGCTGGACCAGACCGTGCTGGAGCCGCCGCCACCGGTGGCGCGGCGGTTGCGGCGCTGGCCGCCGGCGCGGGCGGCACCGGATGCTGCCGGGCGG
>JAEZSU010000293.1 GCA_023421635.1 Actinomycetes bacterium
GACGGCGTGTCCGGCATCGACCTCGGTGGCCTCATCGCGGCGCCCACAGCCGCCGTCACCCTCGCCGACGGCGCCCCCTCCCCCGACCGCGCCGCGGCGGTGTCCACCCTGCTCGGCGACGAGGATCGCGTGGCGCGGTTCGCCACCATCCTCACCGACCCGGCGCTGCTCACCGGACGTCAGCGCGCGCTGACGCTGCAGCTGCTCGGGGTCGGCTGGACCCTCCAGCAGACGGCCTGGCAGGAAGCGATGGCCGCGCACGCCGAGGGCACCGCGCAGACGCTCGACGCGGTCTCGATCGTCCCGCCGACCTCGATCAACCTGCTCACCGCCGGCACCAACCTGAAGTTCTGGGTGCACAACGCACTGCCCTACCCGGCGACCGTCATCCTCTCCGCATCCCCCGACGACCTGCGGCTCACCATCGATCGCGAGACGACCGTCGCCGTCGCCGCGGCGGGCGCGACAGGCCCGAGCAACACCCCCGTGGAGATCCCGGTGCGCGCACGGATCGCCAACGGCGAGGTGCGGATCTCGCTGAGCCTGCACAGCCCGACGCTGGAACCGATCGGCACCGACCAGGTGGTCGACGTGAACGTGCGCGCCGATTGGGAGAACGTCGGCCTCGTGCTCATGGTCGTGCTCGTCGGCGGGTTCCTCACGATCGGCATCATCCGGACCATCCGGCGGCGACGTGCGCACGCCGCACCCCAGGAGACGGACGACGCAGAGGATGCTGCTCCCGCCGACGCGGCGGACGTGCCGGCGGAGGACGAACGGTGAGCGGACTCGGCCGCGCGAGCGTCATCCTCGGGGCCGGCACCCTCGTCTCCCGCGTCACCGGGCTCATCCGATCGATCGTCCTCGTCGGGCTGATCGGGTCGTACGCCTCCGAGGTGGCGGACGCCTTCGGCCTGGCAAACCAGCTCCCGAACAACATCTACGCCGTCATCTCCGCGGGGGTGCTCACGGCGGTCATCGTGCCGCAGATCGTGCGCGAATCCACGCGCGCGGACGGCGGACAGCGATTCCTGTCCGCACTGTTCACCGCCGGCACGGTGGTGCTGCTGGTCGCGACCCTCATCGCGACGCTCTGCGCCCCGCTGCTGATCGCGCTGTTCGCCGACAGTTTCAACGCGGAGCAGCAGGCGCTGGCCACCGCGTTCGCGTACTGGTGCCTCCCCCAGCTGTTCTTCTACGGCCTGTACGCGCTCCTCGGCGAGGCACTGAACGCCCGCCGCGTCTTCGGCCCGTTCACCTGGGCGCCCGTCGTCAACAACCTCATCTCCATCGCCGGCTTCGTGGCGATCATGCTCGTGTTCGGCTCGGACCTCACCCGCGTCGCGCAATGGGATGCCGGGATGATCGCGGCGCTCGGCGGCACCGCGACCGCGGGCATCGTCATCCAGGCCGTCGTGCTGCTGCTGTTCTGGCGCCGCACCGGGCTGCGCATCCGCCCCGACTTCCACTGGCGGGGGCTCGGCTTCCGCAACATGGCCCGGCTGGCGGGCTGGACGACGCTCATGGTGATCGTCGGGCAGATCGCCGGCCTCGTGCAGACCCGCATCGTTTCCGAGGCCTCGGGGGCTGCCTCATCCGTGTCGGTCATGCAGAACGCCTGGCTCGTGTTCATGCTCCCCTACTCGGTGATCGTCCTCTCGATCGGCACTCCGTATTTCACGCAGCTCAGCGAGCACGCGACGGCCGGCCGGACCGAGGCCGTGCGCGACGACATCCGGCAGAGCATCCGCCTCATCGGCCTGTTCGTGGTCGCGGCCCTCGCGGCCGTCGCCGTCGCCGCGGTGCCGGCGACCCGGGTGTTCACGAACTCCGCGGCGGATGCGGCCGCCTCCGCGCCGGTGCTGCTGGCCTACCTCGTCGGGCTGCTCCCCCTCGCGGTGATCTTCATCATCCAGCGCACGTTCTACGCCTACGACGACACCCGCACGCCGTTCTTGTTCACCCTCCTGCAGGGCACCCTGGTCATCGCTTCCGCGGTGATCGCCTCGCACGTCCTCACTGACGCGTGGCTCGCAGCGGGCATCGCGCTGGGCCAGTCGCTCGCCAGCCTCATCCAGCTCATCGTCGCAGGCATCCTTCTCAGCCGCCGCCTGGGCGGCATCCACACGGCCGACTGGATGCGCTCGCTCGCCCGGTTCATCGGTGCCGCGGTCCCGGCGGCCGCGGCCGGCTGGGGCGTGTACATCCTCACCGGCGGGGACGACGGCTGGACGACGGTGGACAAGCTCTACGGGGCGCTCGGGACCGCGCTGATCGGCGCGGTGACCGCGGCGGTCTACCTCGGTGTGCTCGCCCTCGTGCGGGCGCCCGAGCTCGCGCCGGCGTCGACGCTGGTCCGCCGCATCCTGCGACGAGGCTGACCGTTCGCCGGGAAGCCGCGGCCGTCACGGAATGCCCCGCGGCTAGCATGTGTTGAGCATTTCGGACAAGGAGAACACCGTGCGTCAGCTCATCATCATCGGTTCGGGACCGGCGGGATACACCGCTGCGATCTACGCCGCCCGTGCCAATCTCGCCCCGCTCGTGATCGCGAGCTCCGTCGAGGCCGGCGGCGAACTGATGAACACGACCGAGGTCGAGAACTTCCCCGGGTTCCCCGACGGCATCCAGGGTCCCGATCTCATGAACAAGATGCAGCAGCAGGCCGAGAAGTTCGGTGCCGAGATCGTGTACGACGACGTCGTGTCGGTCGACTTCGGCGGGCTGAACAAGAAGGTCGTGCTGGGCAGCGGCGCGGAGCACGAGGCGGCGGCCGTCGTCTACGCGACCGGGTCCGCCCCGCGCAAGCTCGGGCTCGCAGGCGAATCCCGCCTCTCCGGACGCGGCGTCTCGTACTGCGCCACCTGCGACGGGTTCTTCTTCCGTGACCGCGTCATCGCGGTCGTCGGCGGCGGCGACTCGGCGCTCGAAGAGGCGACGTTCCTCACGAAGTTCGCCTCGAAGGTCTACGTCATCCACCGCCGCGACGAGTTGCGCGCCTCGAAGATCATGCAGGAGCGCGCCTTCGCGAACGAGAAGATCGAGTTCGTGTGGAACAGCGCGGTCGCCGACATCATCGGCGACGACGCGGTGACCGGCGTCGTCCTCGAGGACACGCTGGACGGCTCGCGGCGCGAGCTCGCGCTCGACGGGGTGTTCGTCGCGATCGGCAACGACCCGCGCACCCACCTCGTGCACGGCATCCTCGACCTCACCCCCGAGGGCACCGTGTGGGTGGACGGCCGCTCGTCGCGCACCTCCGTCCCCGGCGTCTTCGCGGCCGGTGACGTCATCGACCCGACCTACCGCCAGGCGGTCACCGCCGCCGGGAGCGGCACGGTGGCCGCGCTCGACGTCGAGCACTACCTCGCCGCACTCGGCGAGGCCGGCGAGCCCGAGCCGGTCGCCGACCAGATCGAGGGCCTGCCGACGGTCTGACGGGAACACCCCGGCAGCGACATTTGTTCTACCAACCGAAGACTTCCACCGAAGGAGACCGCATGACCGCCAAGGCAACCAGCTCGAGCACCTGGAACGAAGACGTGCTGCAGGCTGAAGGACCGGTGCTCGTGGACTTCTGGGCGGCCTGGTGCGGCCCGTGCCGCATGGTCGCCCCGGTCCTCGATGAGATCCAGGCCGAGAACGCCGACAAGATCACCGTTCTGAAGCTCAACGTCGACGAGAACCCCGACCTCGCGATGAAGTACCAGATCACCTCGATCCCCGCGATGAAGGTGTTCCAGGGCGGCGAGGTGAAGACCACGATCATCGGCGCCAAGCCGAAGTTCGCGCTCGAGCAGGATCTCGCGCCGTTCATCGGCTGAACGTCGCACAGTGAAGGCCCCGCCATTCCGGCGGGGCCTTCTGCATGTCGCGGGCCGGCCTCAGCCGGCGTCTCGCACCGTCGCATCCCACCGTCGGTGTGTGTTCGTCTCGCCGAGCAAGCGCCACACCGCCGTGGTGAGCGGCGGGTAGTCGAGCGCGATCTGCCGCAGCACACGGTAATGCCGTGCGCCCGTGGGCTTCATCCCGCCCGCTTCCGCGATGTTCTCGGCACGGAGCGTGAACACGACGAGCTCGTCGACGGACGGCAGCTCTTCCATGAAGTCCCACGGGTCCTCACCGCTCCGCAGCCGTTCTGCGATGAGCACGGACAGCTCGTCGGCCGCCTCCGCCCGGAGCAGCTCCAGGCTGGCGCGTCGACGCGATGCGGGGGGATCGAACTCTGACACCGAATCCAGCGTACGCGCTCTGAGGCGCCGGCGGGTCAGCCGCCGAGCGCGTCGTCCTGACCGAGCTCGGCGAGGATGCGGTTGAGGTCCTGCACCGTTGCGAAATCGATGCTGATCTGGCCTTTTCGTGCACCGAGGGAGATCTTGACGCGGGTGTTCAGGCG
>JAEZSU010000189.1 GCA_023421635.1 Actinomycetes bacterium
CGCCCGCCCAACTACGATTGAACGCATGTGCGGAATCGTCGGTTACGTGGGCCCGCGGCCCAGCCAGGACATCCTCCTCGCCGGGCTCGCCCGGCTGGAGTACCGGGGGTACGACTCCGCCGGCATCGCGATCATCGACGAGGACGGCAACCTCGGGATGCGCAAGCGTGCCGGCAAGCTCATCGCCCTGCGCGACGAACTCGCGCTGTCGCCGATCCCCGACGGGACCACCGGCATCGGCCACACCCGCTGGGCGACCCACGGTGGCCCGACCGACGTCAACGCGCACCCGCACCTCGCCGACGACGACAAGCTCGCCGTCATCCACAACGGCATCATCGAGAACTTCGCCGAGCTGAAGGCCGAGCTCGAGTCCGAGGGCTACACGTTCCGCAGCGAGACCGACACCGAGGTCGCCGCCGTGCTGCTCGGGCGCGAGTACGACGCCACCGGCGACCTCGTCGCCGCGTTCCGCGCCACCGTCGTCCGGCTCGAGGGCGCCTTCACGCTCCTCGCGATGCACCGCGACCACCCCGGCCTCGTCGTCGGCGCGCGGCGCAACTCACCGCTCGTGATCGGCCTCGGCGAGGGGGAGAACTTCCTCGGCTCCGACGTGGCGGCCTTCGTCGAGCACACCCGCAACGCCCTGGCGATCGGCCAGGACCAGATCGTCGCGATCACGCCCAGCGGTGTCGAGGTCACCGACTTCGCGGGTGCGCCGGTCGAGGTGGAACCGTTCGAGGTCACCTGGGACGCCTCCGCCGCCGACCGCGGCGGCTGGAGCTCGTTCATGGCCAAAGAGGTGTCGGAGGAGCCCGAAGCCGTCGCGAAGACGCTCCTCGGCCGCATCCACGACGGGACCGTGCAGATCCCCGAGCTCGACGGCATGGACGAGCTGTTCGCCGACATCACCCGCATCGTGATCATCGCCGCCGGCACCGCGGCGTACGCCGGACAGGTCGGCAAGTATGCGATCGAGCAGTGGACGCGGGTGCCCGTCGACGTCGAGCTCGCGCACGAGTTCCGCTACCGCGACCCGGTGCTCAGCCCGCAGACCCTCGTGATCTCGATCAGCCAGTCCGGCGAGACGATGGACACGCTCATGGCGGTCAAGTACGCCCGCGAGCACGGCGCAAAGACGCTCTCGATCTGCAACACCCAGGGTGCGACCATCCCGCGCGAGTCCGACGCGGTCGTCTACACGCACGCCGGGCCCGAGGTCGCGGTCGCCTCGACGAAGGCGTTCGTCGCGCAGATCGCCGCCCTGTACCTGTTCGGGCTGCACGTCGCCCGCATCCGCGGTTCGCTCACCGCCACCGAGATCGCGCAGAACGCGCGCGAGCTGGACGCGATCCCCGCGAAGATCCAGCGGGTGCTCGACACCGGCTCCGAGCGGATCTCCCAGCTCGCGCACTGGATGGCCGACACCCGCTCGGTGCTGTTCCTCGGCCGCCACGTGGGCTACCCCATCGCGCTCGAGGGCGCGCTGAAGCTCAAGGAGATCACCTACATCCACGCCGAGGGCTTCGCCGCGGGCGAGCTGAAGCACGGTCCCATCGCGCTCATCGAGCCCGGTCAGCCGGTGTTCGTGATCGTGCCCTCGCCGCGCGAGTCGGGCGTGCTGCAGTCCAAGGTCGTCTCCAACATCGAGGAGATCCGCGCCCGCGGCGCCCGCGTCATCGCGATCGCCGAAGAGGGCGACGCCGCCGTGCTGCCCAAGGCCGACGAGGTGCTGCACATCCCGCTCGCCGGGCAGCTGTTCGAGCCGCTGCTCGCGGTCGTGCCGCTGCACCTGTTCGCGATGGCGCTGTCCGAGGCCAAGGGCCTGGACGTCGACCAGCCGCGGAACCTCGCGAAGTCGGTCACTGTCGAGTAGCCGTCGGCCGCGGCTGCGCTCCTTGCCGGGTGCGCCCCCTTGCCCGCCTGCACCTCTCGCCCGCGTTCAGAACTCAGGACGGATGCGGCCGGCCGCCTCCGCAGCCGCATGATCGCGGTGGCGTCCGCGAAGCGTCCGGAGTTCTGCGCACGGGTGCGGCCGGCATCCGGCGCTCCGGCGGCTGGATAGGCTGGCCGAGGGCCGCGGAGCGCTGCGGCCACCGCATCGTGGAGGACACATGATCGTTGGCATCGGGGTCGACCTCGTCGACGTGCCGCGGTTCGAGGAGCATCTGGAGCGCACGCCGCGCCTGCGCGAGCGACTCTTCTCGCCGGCCGAGCGGCCGCTGAAGACGCGCTCGCTCGCCGCGCGGTACGCCGCGAAAGAGGCGCTCATCAAGGCGCTGGGCGGGTCCGACGGCGTGCACTGGACCGAGATCGAGATCGCCCCCGAGCCGAGCGGGCGGCCCTGGTTCAAGCTCAGCGGCTCGACCGCCGACGTGGTCGCCGCACGCGGCATCACGGCCGTGCACCTTTCCATGTCGCACGACGCCGGATTCGCGACCGCGTACGTCGTCGCCGAGGGGGAACCCGTATGAGCGAGCTTCGCCGCATCGCCGTCTACACCGGCTCGTCGCCCGGCCGTCCCGCGGTCTACCGCGAGGCGGCGGCGGCCGTGGGCGACGCCCTCGGCCGCGCCGGGATCGGCGTCGTCTACGGCGGCGGGCACGTCGGGCTCATGGGGACGGTCGCCGACGCCGCGCTCGCGGCGGGCGGCGACGTGGTCGGCGTCATCCCCGAGGCGCTCGTGGACGCCGAGCTCGCGCATCCGGGGCTCACCTCGCTCGAGGTCGTGCCGGACATGCACACGCGGAAGCTCCGCATGTCGGACCTCGCGGACGCATTCGTGGCGCTGCCGGGCGGTCCCGGCACCCTCGAGGAGTTCTTCGAGGTGTGGACGTGGCTGCAGCTCGGCATCCACCGCAAGCCCGTCGCGCTCTACGACGTCGAGGGCTTCTGGACGCCGCTCATCACCATGCTCGACACGATGACGGAATCCGGCTTCATGCGCCCCGAGTTCCGCGCGTCGCTCATCGTCGCCCGCACCCCCGAGGACCTGCTCGGCGCGCTTGCCGCGTGGCAGCCGCCCACCCCCAAGTTCTCCCGCTGAGGGGGCCCCGCCGCATCCCTTCGCCGCCGTCCCGCCGCGCCGCGAAACGCGCCGAAAACCGCCGTCGACTTGCCTCAGATGTACGGGATTGCGGGGTTCCGGCGTACATCTGAGGCAAGTCGACAGGGGGTGGGTGGCGGGGTGGCGGGGGTGCCGCGGCGGGTCAGGGGGTGGTGAGTTCGGATGCGGTGAGCTGCAGCGAGCGGAAGTCCGACCGGTGGAAGACGAGCGGCTCGAGATCGGGCAGCACGCCGATGGCGGTCACCTCGAGGAGCGCCACCGTGTGGTCGCCCGCCTCGTGCTCGGCGTACAGGCGGCATTCCAGCCACAGCGGGGTGCCCTGGATGAAGCGGGCGGTGGAGCCGGTCTGCCGCAGCTCCACGCCGTCGAACCGGCGCGCGCGGTCCTTGCCGGAGA
>JAEZSU010000365.1 GCA_023421635.1 Actinomycetes bacterium
GCCTGGAACAGCACCGGCGTGCGCTGCGGCCCGGGCGGCACGGTCAGCACGCCTTTCGCGTCGAAGTGCGGCCCGTGGTGCTCGATCTCGCGGACGCGTGCCGGGTCGGCGAACAGCGGCGTCTCGCGGTCGACGACGAGACCGCCTTCGTCCCAGCATCCCTCCCAGAGCTTCAGCGACAGGTCGACGTGATCGGCGGCGATCTCATAGCGACGGTCGTGCTCGATGAGCGGGATGCCGAACAGTCGCGCGGACGCGTTCTGCCCGGCCCCGGTGACGATGTTCCATCCGATGCGGCCCCGGCTGATGTGGTCGAGCGTCGCGAGCTTCCGGGCGACCATGGGCGGTCGCTCGACCGTGGTCGAGAGGGTCACGACGAGGCCGAGCCGCTCGGTGACGGCGGCGAGGGCGGGGAGCACCGCCATCGGATCGGCCTTCGGGAACTGTGCGGCGGTGCGCAGGGCCGCTGCGGGGAGCGCGTCGTCGACGACCGGGTAGCCGTAGTCGTCGGCGAAGAAGAGGAAGTCGGCGCCTGCCGCCTCGAGATCCCGCGCCATCCGGATCCAGTGGTCCAGATCGAGGTACGCGGTCGAGGTGTTCTCGGGCAGCCGCCACGCACCCATGAGCCCCATCGAGGTGAACATCCCGATCTTCCACGGCGCACGCATCCGGCCTCCGACCCTTGCTGAACTGATCGGTTCAACCGTAGGGGCCGGATGTTTCCGCCGTGTCACACGTGCACCGTGCGCGCGCGGCGCGGAAGTATCGCGGATCGCCGCGGCGACTGTCGACCCCGGCCGGCGGAGGGCGAGCCACGTCCTAGCGTGGGACGACCCGAAGGAGAAGCATGCCCGAGCCCTGGATCGCGTTCCTCGTCGCCGTGGCGGTGGCCGTCCTCGTCGCCGCGGTCGTGGCGATCGTGGTGGCCGTCGTCGCACGGCTCATCGCCCGCCGCCACGCGTGGCCGCACGGCCTCATCGCCCGCGCGCACCGGCCGTTCCGGGCGCTGGTGTTCCTCGCGGCGCTCTGGATCGCGGTGACCACGGCGTTCCCGCAGCGCGACTGGTTGCCGGCCGTGAACCAGGTGCTCGCGATCCTCGTGATCGTGACGGCCGCCTGGCTGCTCGCGGCGCTCGTCGGGTTCGTCACCGACCTCACCCTCGGCAGGCACCGCATCGACGTGCCCGACAACCGCGTGGCCCGCCGCATCCGCACCCAGACGCTCATCCTGCGACGGCTCACGATCGCGATCATCGTCATCCTCGCGATCGGGGCGATCCTGCTGACCTTCCCCGAAGTGCGCACGTTCGGCGCGAGCGTGCTCGCCTCGGCGGGCATCGCCTCGATCATCGCGGGTCTCGCCGCCCAGTCGGTCCTCGCCAACATCTTCGCGGGCCTGCAGCTCGCGTTCTCCGAGGCGCTGCGGGTCGACGACGTCGTGGTCGTCGAAGGCGAGTGGGGCCGGGTGGGCGAGATCACGCTCAGCTACGTCGTGCTCGACCTCTGGGACGAGCGGCGCCTCGTGCTGCCGTGCACGTACTTCACGACGAAGCCGTTCGAGAACTGGACGCGACAGGGGTCGGCCCTGCTCGGCTCGGTCGAGTTCGACCTGGACTGGCACATCTCGCCCAGCCGCATGCGTGCGCAGCTGGACGACATCCTCGCCGGCACCGATCTGTGGGACGGCCGCACGAGCGTGCTGCAGGT
Source organism: Actinomycetes bacterium (assembly GCA_023421635.1). Classification (GTDB taxonomy): domain Bacteria; phylum Actinomycetota; class Actinomycetes; order Actinomycetales; family Microbacteriaceae; genus Microbacterium. The sequence continues at coordinate 1,708 of JAEZSU010000365.1, forward strand.
CACGGATGCGGTCGGCGGATTCGTGCGGGTGCGCATCCTCGTCACCGCGCAGGACGCCCCGACGCTGTTCGATCTGCGCTGTCTCGTGCGGGAAGCGATGGTCACGTGGATGCAGCAGGACATGCCGGGCGGACTGCCGGTGCAGCGGCTGCTCCTGACCGAGGCGACGCCGTCAGGACCGGCGGAGCCGGACGCGGGCGGCGAGGCGGGCCTGTTCACCGGCAGCGCCGAGGCCGAGGCGCGCGCGAGCACGTTCACGCAGGCGAACCCCGTCGTCGGCGCGGACGAGGATGCGGCTCAGCGCTCGAAGTCGACCGCGACGCGGTCGGACACGACGGAGCGCACGTAGCCGACGATCGCCTCGTGCGCGGGGTGGCGCTGGTAGGCGTCCAGTGCGGCGGCGTCGGCGACGTCCGCGACGAGCGCGACGTCCCAGTTGCCGCCACCGAGCACGTCGGTGCCGACCGTGATGTCGATGAGCTCGGGGACGACGCCTTTGAGGCCGAGCAGCGCCTCCGTCATGCGGGCGGCCTGCGCACGGCGCAGCGCCTCGTCCTCGGTGGCCAGCTTCCAGGCCACGACATGCCGGAGCGTCATCGGACGGCCTGCGCGTCCAGCAGCGCCTCACGCAGGCGCTCGGGGGCGACACGCCAGTGGGCGTGCAGCTGATCGTCGATGAGCACCACCGGGATCTTCTCCCACCACAGGTCGTAGAGCACAGGGTCGGTCTCGATGGACGCCTCGACCACCTCGATGCGGTCGGCCCGCGCCTCGGGGAGCTCGGCGAGCACCTGGTCCACGACGCCGC
>JAEZSU010000063.1 GCA_023421635.1 Actinomycetes bacterium
CCGGTGGACTTCCTCTCCGACAACATGCGCATCCAGGTGAACGTGCTCGACGCCGCACTCGCGAACGACGTCGAGCGCGTGCTGTTCCTCGGATCCTCGTGCATCTACCCGAAGTTCGCCCCGCAGCCCATCCGTGAGGACTCCCTCCTCACCGGGCACCTCGAACCCACGAACGACGCCTACGCGATCGCGAAGATCGCCGGCATCCTGCAGACCCAGGCCGTGCGCCGGCAGTACGGGCTGCCGTGGATCAGCGCCATGCCCACGAACCTCTACGGGCCGAACGACAACTTCTCCCCGAAGGGCTCCCACGTCCTGCCGGCCCTCATCCGCCGGTATGACGAGGCCGCGGCGCAGGGCCTCCCCTCGGTCACGAACTGGGGCACCGGGACCCCGCGACGGGAGTTCCTGCACGCCGACGACATGGCCGACGCGTGCCTGCACCTGCTCGAGCACTACGACGGCCCCGACCAGGTCAACGTGGGCACCGGCAGCGACGTCACCATCCGCGAGATCGCCGAGACCATCGCAGACGTCACCGGGTTCCAGGGCGAGACCGAATGGGACACCACGAAGCCCGACGGCACACCGCAGAAGCTCCTCGACGTCTCCAAGCTCGCCGAGGCCGGCTGGACCTCGAAGATCTCGCTCCAGGAGGGCCTCGAGCGAACCGTGGCCTGGTACCGCGACCACGTCGGCAGCATCCGCCAGTAACGGACGCGGAGGACACATGCGGCTTTCAGTGATCGGATGCGGATACCTGGGGGCCGTGCACGCGGCGGCCATGGCCTCGATCGGGCACGACGTGGTGGGCATCGACGTCGACGAGCGCAAGGTCGCCGCGCTCTCGCAGGGTGAGGCCCCGTTCTTCGAGCCCGGACTGGAGGCGATCCTCACCGCCGGCATCGCCGCCGGCACCCTGCGCTTCACGACCGACATGGCCGAGGCGGCCGGGGCGCAGGTGCACTTCGTGGCCGTCGGCACCCCGCAGCAGAAGGACGGCGACGCCGCGGACCTCACGTTCGTCGACGCCGCCATCGACCAGCTCCTCCCCCACCTCTCTCCCGGCGACGTGGTCGCAGGCAAGTCCACCGTCCCGGTCGGGACCGCGGCCAGGTTGGCGCCGCGCATCGCCGACGCCGGTGCGACGCTCGTGTGGAACCCGGAGTTCCTGCGCGAAGGGTGGGCCGTACAAGACACCATCGACCCCGACCGGCTCGTCGCAGGCGTCCCCGCCGGCGACGACGGCGAGCGGGCAGCATCCGTCCTGCGCGAGGTCTACCACCCCTCGGTCGCGAAGGGCGCGCCGTTCATCGTCACCGATTACGCCACGGCCGAGCTCGTGAAGGTCGCCGCGAACGCGTTCCTCGCCCCCAAGATCAGCTTCATCAACGCCATGGCCGAGGTCGCCGAGGTCACCGGCGCCGACGTCACCCAGCTCGCCGACGCCATCGGCCACGACGTGCGCATCGGCCGCCGCTTCCTCGGCGCCGGCATCGGGTTCGGCGGCGGGTGCCTCCCGAAGGACATCCGCGCGTTCTCGGCCCGCGCCGAAGAACTCGGCCGGGGCGAGTCGGTCGCGTTCCTGCGAGAGATGGATGCCATCAACCTGCGCCGGCGCGACCGCGCGGTGCAGCTCGTCATCGACGCCCTCGGCGGCTCGGTCTTCAAGAAGAACGTCACCGTGCTGGGCGCCGCGTTCAAGCCGCACTCCGACGACGTGCGCGATTCCCCCGCCCTCGATGTCGCCGTCCGCCTGCGCGGCCTCGGCGCCTGGGTGACCATCACCGACCCCGCAGCGATCGACAACGCCCGGCGCCTGCATCCGCAGCTGAACTACGTCGACGACCGCGACGAGGCGCTGCGGGGCGCGGATGCCGTGATCGTCGTCACCGAATGGGACGAGTACCGCCGGCAGCTCTCTCCCGAGCACGCAGGCTCGCTCGCCGCCGGCCGTGTCATCGTCGACGGCCGCAACTGCCTTGACCCCACCGCCTGGCGTGCCGCCGGGTGGACGTACTTCGGCATGGGCAGGCCGTAGGCACCCGCCCGTCAACCCGTACCGATCCGGTGCGCGCCGAGGGTTGAATGCCGACATGGATACTGCCGACGACCGTGAGCCGAGACGCGTGACCGACGAGACGCACACGCCCGCTCCCACCGAGCCGACGACGTACGACGACGGATCCGCGGACGAACAGGCCTCGCCGATCCCGCCGATCGAACCCGCATCCGACGACGAATGAGGCCTGTGGAAAGCCCGATTCGATGTCGGAGGTGGGCGCCAACCTTAGAACATGCATTCGAACGGAGCGGTCGGATTCAGCGACGGAGAACTCTCCGCACTCGCTGAGATCGTCTACGACGTGCAGGCCGCACAGGCCGAGGTCGAGGCGGCGCAGGCACGCCTCGCCCGCGCCCACGCGAAGGCGTACGCGCTCGCAGCCGCGATGAACGTCGGCGCGAGCGCCTCGGTCAAGCGGCGCGACATGACGCTCCGCAGCATCTCGGCCGAGATCGCGGGCGCCGTCGGCAGCACCGACCGCTCGGTCCAGCGCCGCATCGGCGACGCGGTCGTCCTCGTCGACCGCTTCCCCGCCACCCTCGACGCCTGGGAGCGCGGCGCCATCACCCGGGCCCACACGCAGCTCATCACCGACATCGGCGTCGAGCTGCCGCCCGACGTGCAGGCGCAGTTCGAAGCAGCCGCACTCCCCCGCTGCGAGCAGGAGGTGCCGGGGCGGCTCCGCGGAGAGCTCGAACTGCTGGCCGAGCGCCTGCATCCGCGCACCCTCACCGAACGGCACGCCGAGGCCGTGCAGACCCGCACCGTCACGACGTTCCGCACCCGCGACGGCATGGGCGGGCTCACGCTCATCGACACCGTCACCAAGATCGAGGCCGCATACGACCGACTCACCCGTCAGGCCGTCGCGACCGTCGATGCGCGTGCCCGTGCGCGCGAGCGGATGCGGGCGCGCACCGCCCTCATCAGCGA
>JAEZSU010000207.1 GCA_023421635.1 Actinomycetes bacterium
GTCGAGCGCACGCTGGGCGGCGCGCACGGCGATGGGGCCGGTGCGCGCGAGGGCGAGCGCGCCCTCCAGGCGGCCCCATTCCGGGGTGTCGCGGACCAGGGCGATGAGCGGGGTGCGCTTGGCCTCTCGCAGGTCGACGCCCGCATCCCGCCCGGCCTGCGCGGTGGTGCCGAAGGCGCCGATGAGATCGTCGACGAGCTGGAAGGCGAGTCCGAGGCTGCGGCCGCAGCTGCGGACGGTGTCCACCTCGGCGGCGGATGCCCCCGCGAGCAGCGCACCTGCGGCGAGCGGAGAGGCGAAGGAGTACTCGGCGGTCTTGTCGTGGGCTGCCTGCATCACCCGGTCAGGATGCGGCATGTCGGCCGCGAGGGCGTGCTCCACGTCGGCGAGTTCGCCGAATGCCGAGACGAGCACGGCCTCGTCGAAGACGTCGAGGAGCATCGTCCTGGTCGCGGCGTCGAGGTCGGCGAGGGCGAGCGTCCGCTCCGCCTCGTGGAGGAGCAGGTCGCCGGCGAGGATCGCCGCGGCGGTGCCGAGTTCTGCGGCGTGCTGCGGGTCGAGCCCGGCGGCAGCACCCCGTGCGGTGAAGGTGCCGGCGACGTTCGGCACGCCCCGCCGCGTGAGGTCGTGGTCGAGCACGTCGTCGTGCACGACGAAGGATGCATGCAGCAGCTCGAACGCGGCGGCGACCGCGTGCATCGCCTCCTGGCGGTCGGGCGTGCCGTCCCAGGCGCGGAACGCGGCTGCGACGAGCGCGGGGCGGAACCGCTTCCCGCCCTCGGTGGCATGTGCCGCGGCCTCGGCGAGGGCGGTGGCGGTCGGACCGGATGCGCTCGCGCGTGCGACGACCCGCGCCAGCGCCGCGTCGATGCGGGCATCGATGGCGGCGTGGGTGGGGGAGTCGGCGAGATCTCTCACGAGGCCACCCGTTCCTGCGCGCCGAAGAGGCTCAGCTGGCGCGCCTGCAGCACGAGCCAGGGGCTGAACGCCCACGGCGCGGTCTCGAGGGCTGTGGCGAGGTCAGCGGGCTCCACCCACGCGATCTCGGACACCTCGAGGGGGTTGGGGCGCGGCTCGTCGTCCGAGCGTGCGACGTAGACCGGGCAGATCTCGTGCTCCACGATGCCGCTCGCGTCGGTCGCGCGGTACCGGAAGAGCGGCAGTGCGAGGGTGAGGTCGCGCAGCGTGATGCCGAGCTCGTACTCGGCGCGACGCCGGACGGCGGCGACCACCGGCTCCGCCGGGGCGGGGTGGCCGCAGAAGGAGTTCGTCCACACACCGGGCCACGCCGTCTTCCCGAGCGCGCGCCGGGTGACGAGCACCCGCCCGTCACGGTCCACCACGTGGCAGGAGAACGCCAGATGCAGGGCCGTGTCCGTGCCGTGGACGCTGCTCTTGGGCGCCGTGCCGATCTCGCGGCCCTCGTCGTCCAGCAGGACGACTTCCTCGATCTCGCTCACACATACTCCCTCGCGACTGATTACTAGCTAAGCTAGCAACATAATGGAGGAAGAACGCAACCACGTCCAGGGGGATGCCGGGTGACAGAAGCAGGTGCTATCCGCCCGGTGTGGACGCCGGAGGTGGCCGCCGTGCTCACCGCCGTCCGCGCCGTGAGCGATGCCATGGACCGGATGTACGGCGGCATGAAGGACGACATGTCCATGAACATGACCGACCTCGCCGCGCTCCGGATGCTGATCATCAGGGAGCAGCGGGGCGAGTCCGTGAGCCCGCACGACCTGGCGCGGCACCTGCGCATCTCCACCGCGTCGACCACGAAGCTCATCGATCGGCTCGCCGACGCCGGCCACGTCGTCCGCCTCCCGCATCCGAACGATCGTCGCTCGCGCGTCATCGCCCTCACCGACCACTCCAAACGGAGCTTCTTCGCGCACTTCCGGCACAGCCTCCAGGCCATGGGTGCGGTGGCGAACGAGTACCCGCCCGAGGAGCTCGCGGTGATCACCGGGTTCCTGCTGCGGCTGGCGGAGGCGATCGACCCCGAGACCTGATCCGGCCGCCCGGCCGGGACCGGACGGGGAACGCAGAAGAGGCGCCCCATCGGGACGCCTCTTCATCTTGGTTGCGGGGACAGGATTTGAACCTGCGACCTCTGGGTTATGAGCCCAGCGAGCTACCGAACTGCTCCACCCCGCGGCACAAGAGAAAATCTATCACGCGCCAGGGCTCCCGTCGAATCGGCGCCGGCTTGCCGGGCGTGGCGCGGGCCGGAAGGATGGGGGGATGCCCGCCGGACCCGTCGTCGCCGTCGCCCAGTTCGCCCCCACGGCCGACCACGCCGCCAACCGCGACACGGTGGCCGAGCTCGCCGAGCGCGCCGCGGCCCGGGGCGCGACGCTCGTGGTGTTCCCGGAGTACGCGAGCTTCTTCACCGACCCGTTCGACGAGACCCTGCACGCGGCGGCGGAGACGCTGGACGGACCGTTCGTCTCCGCCCTGCGAACCCTCGCCACGCGCCTCGACATCCATATCGTGGCGGGGCTGCTCGAGCGAGCCGACGACGCAGGCCGGGTGCACAACACGGTCGTCGCGGTGGGCGGCGAAGGCGTGGTGGCGGTCTACCGCAAGCAGCACCTCTACGACGCGTTCGGGCAGCGCGAGTCGGACTGGGTCGCTCCCGGCGCACTGGAGGCGCCCCAGGTGTTCGACGTGGACGGGGTGACCTGCGGCATGATGACGTGCTACGACCTCCGGTTCCCGGAATCGGCGCGGATGCTCGTGGACGCCGGTGCCGATCTCCTCCTCGTTCCGGCGGAATGGGTGCGCGGACCGCTGAAGGAGGACCAGTGGGACACGCTGCTGCGTGCACGCGCGATCGAGAACACGGCGTACGTCGCCGCCGCCGACCACCCCGCGCCGCTCGGCGTGGGGCGCTCGGCGATCATCGACCCGCAGGGGATCGTCCTCGCCGGGCTCGGTGCGACGACCGACATCGCCGTCGCGCCGGTCGATCCCGCCGCGATCGAACGCGTGCGGCGGGTCAACCCGGCGCTGCGGCTGCGCCGCTACCGGGTCACGCCGGTCTGAGGCCCGCGCCCGCGAGCCGCGTCGC
>JAEZSU010000134.1 GCA_023421635.1 Actinomycetes bacterium
CGTACGGCGTGTACGCCGGGTACGAGCTGTATGAGAACGTGGCGCGCCCCGGGTCCGAGGAGAGCATCGACAACGAGAAGTACGAGTACAAGTTCCGCGACTGGGACGCCGCGGACGCCGCCGGCGACTCGCTCGCGCCGTACCTGCGCCGGCTGAACGAGATCCGCCGCGCGCACCCGGCGCTTCGCCAGCTGCGGAACCTCGCCGTGCACTGGAGCGACGCCGACAGCATCCTGGTGTACTCAAAGCACCTGGATGCGGCGCTCTCGCCCACCGGCAGGGCCGACACGATCATCGTCGTGGCCAACCTCGACCCGCACTCGGTGCGCGAGACGACGGTGCACCTCGACACGACCGTGTGGGGCGTCGAGCCGGGTGACGCCTTCGAGGTGGAGGATCTCGTGACCGGCGCCCACTGGACCTGGCGCGACCACGACTACGTCCGGCTCGACGCGTTCGCCGAGCCGGTCCACATCCTGCACGTGAAGGAGTCGCGATGACCACGGTGGACGACGCCACGCTCGACGCGGTCGCGGACGGCGGCCACCACGATCCGCACGCCGTGCTCGGCCTGCACGCGGCGGGCGACGACTGGGTCGTCCGCGCGCGCCGGCCCCTCGCGGATTCCGTCACCGCGGTCTTCTCCGACGGCGACCGGGTCGCGCTCACGCATCTGCGCGGCGGGGTGTGGGAGGGCGTCCGGGAGGGCGCACCGGAGCCGTACCAGCTCGTCTCGACCTACGCGGACGGCCCCGCGCACACCGCCGACGATCCGTACCGCCACACCCCGACCATCGGGGAGCTCGACCTGCATCTCATCGGCGAGGGGCGTCACGAGGAGCTCTGGCGCGTGCTCGGCGCGCATCTTCGGCGGCACGGCGGCGTCGACGGCGTCGCGTTCACCGTCTGGGCGCCGGACGCGCGCGCGGTGAGGGTCGTCGGCGACTTCAACGGGTGGGACGGCCGCGGACACGCGCTGCGCAGCATGGGCGGCAGCGGCGTCTGGGAGCTGTTCGTGCCGGGACTCGAGGCGGGTACCGTCTACAAGTTCGAGATCCGCACGCCCGACGGCGACTGGATCCTGAAGGCCGACCCGATGGCCAGGCAGGCCGAGCTCCCGCCGGCGACCGCATCCGTCGTCACGCGCTCGGCCTACCGGTGGCAGGACGGGGACTGGCTCGCAGCACGCGGCGCGCGGACGCCGCTCGACGGGCCGATGTCCGTCTACGAGGTGCACCTCGGGTCGTGGCGCCCCGGCCTCGGCTACCGCGAGGCCGCGGACCCGCTCATCGAGTACGTCACCCGCACCGGGTTCACCCACGTGGAGTTCCTTCCGCTCGCCGAGCATCCGTTCGGCGGGTCCTGGGGTTACCAGGTGTCCGGGTACTACGCGCCCACGAGCCGTTTCGGCTCCCCCGACGACCTGCGCTACCTCATCGACCGGCTGCACGGCGCGGGCATCGGCGTGATCATGGACTGGGTGCCCGGTCACTTCCCGAAGGACGCATTCGCACTCGCACGATTCGACGGCAGGCCGCTGTACGAGCATCCGGACCCGCGCCGCGGGGAGCACCGCGACTGGGGCACGCTCATCTTCGACTACGGCCGCAACGAGGTGCGCAACTTCCTCGTCGCGAACGCGCTGTACTGGTTCGAGGAGTTCCACGTCGACGGGCTGCGGGTGGATGCGGTCGCATCCATGCTCTACCTCGACTACTCCCGCGAGCCGGGCGAGTGGGAGCCGAACATCCACGGCGGCCGGGAGAACCTCGAGGCGATCCGGTTCCTCCAGGAGGTCAACGCGACCGCCTACAAGCGTTACCCCGGCATCGCCATGATCGCCGAGGAGTCCACGAGCTTCCCCGGCGTCACCGCGCCCACCAGCGCGGGCGGACTCGGCTTCGGCTTCAAATGGAACATGGGCTGGATGAACGACTCGCTCGTGTACATCGGGCGCGACCCGATGTACCGCGCGCATCACGAGGGCGAGCTGTCCTTCTCGTTCGTCTACGCGTTCAGCGAGAACTACGTGCTTCCCATCAGTCACGACGAGGTGGTGCACGGCAAGGGCAGCCTCATCGCCCGCATGCCGGGCGACCACTGGCAGAAGCTCGCCAACATGCGGCTGTTCCTCGCCTACATGTGGGGGCACCCGGGCAAGCAGCTGCTGTTCATGGGCCAGGAGTTCGGTCAGCTCTCAGAGTGGTCGGAGGGCCGCGGCCTCGACTTGTGGCTGCTGGACCAGCCCACGCACGCCCAGCTGCTCGAGTTCGTCGGCGCGCTGAACAGCGTCTACCGCGAGCAGGCGGCGCTGTGGGCGCGTGACGCCGACGGTGCGGCCTTCACCCGGCTCGGCGCCCCGCACTGGCACCCCGACGTCTCGGCGTTCGCGCGGCGCGACCACCACGGCAACACCGTCGCGGTCGTGTGCAACTTCTCCGGTGCACCGCTGGCAGGCCATGAACTCGTGCTGCCCGAGTCGGGCACGTGGCGGGAGATCCTCAACACGGACGCCGCCGACTACGGCGGGTCGGGCGTCGGCAACCTGGGCGCGGTGCAGACGGACCCCGGCGGGCTCGTGTCACTCACGCTCCCGCCGCTGGGTGCGCTCTGGCTGCACCACCGCTCGGGGTGATCAGAACAGCAGCGACGCCAGGCGCGAGCGCGCCGCGATGACGCGCGGGTCGGCATCGCCGACGAGCGCGAACAGCTCGAGGAGGCGCTCGCGCACCGGTGCACGGTCGTCCTCGCCGAGAGCGGCGAACAGGTCGAGCAGGCGTGCGAAGGCGTCCTCGACGTGGCCGCCGCTGACGTCCAGATCGGCCACGGCGAACTGCGCGGCCACGTCCAGGGGGCGCTCCGCGGCGGCTGCGCGGGCGGCGGCGAGGTCCAGCCCCTGCACACGCTGGAGCAGTGTGACCTGCGCCAGGCCGGCCCGGGCGTCCTCGTCGCGGGGGTTCTCCGCGAGCGCGGCCTCGTACGCCGTGACGGCGCGGGCGTAATCGCCCTCCTCGATCGCGGCGTACGCCTCGGCGTGCAGCGGCGGCAGTTCGGGCTCGGGCTGCTCCTCGGCGCCCTCCGCATCCGCGACCGGGACGCTGCCGGTCACGCCGTTCTGCGCTGCGAGCTGCAGCAGCTGACCGAGCACCTCCCGCACCTGCTGTTCCGGCACGGCCCCGGTGAACAGCGGCACCGGCTGTCCGGCCACGAGCCCCACCACCAGCGGGATCGACTGCGCGCGGAACGCCTGCGCGAGCTGCGGATTCGCGTCGACGTCGACCTTGGCGAGCACGGCGCGCCCGCCGAGCTCGGTCACGACCTTCTCCAGCACCGGGCTGAGCTGCTTGCAGGGGCCGCACCACTCCGCCCACAGGTCCACCACGACCGGCACGGTGCGCGACAGCTCGAGCACCTGCGGGAAACTCTGATCGGTGACGTCGAACACGAGGCTCGGCACCCCGGCGTCTCCGCCGGCCGGCTGGGCCGGCGGCTGGCTGGGGCGGTTGCGCAGGGACGACAGGTCGACGGCACCGCGCAGGACGGCACCGGGAGTGGGATCGGTCACGGGTTCACCTTCGCTTCGAGGATGTTCGAGGAATAGCCCAGCAGCCTGATCTTGGCCGTCGACCCCTGGGCGGGCACGTAGAAGAACAGCTGGTCGGTGAAGGTCGTCGTCACGCCGGTCTGGGACTCGGCCACGCCGGTGAGCGCCTTCGCCTCGGGGTTGTTGTCGAGCTTGATGACGACATCCGCACTGGCGGGGGTCACCGTGTCGGTCTCGTTCACGGTGACCGCGACGATCGCCCCGCTCTCGACGGTGGCGAGGGCCAGCGGGGACTGCGAGCCGGCGCTCGCGCCGAAGGCGAGCGTCCCGGTGTCGGTCGCGGTCGCGTTGAACTCGTCGAGACGGCGCTGGCGGTCCTCCTGCACACTGGCGCTGAACCGGTCCGTCTGCTCGTCGAACAGCGACGCGTACTGACTGTTCCCGCCGTTGGTGAGCACGTCCGCGTACGCGGTGGCCAGCTGGTCGGGTGCGATCGTGAGGAATGTGGAGTCCGGCGGGACCTGGGCGGCGCCGATGTACCACGGGGCGAGATCGGGAAGCTCCGTCGAGGCACCGAGCGCACCGGTGTACACGAGCTTGTAGTTCGTCCACGGGTCCTGCTGGGTGAGCAGCATCATGGTGGATGCCGCCTCCTGGTCCGCGACCAGCAGGACCGTGCGGGGCCAGGCGTCGTACGCCTGCGGCAGCACGATCTGGAGCGGGCCGGCGGGCACCGCGGGCAGGGCCTTGGCATCGGCGATCTGGCTGCGCAGCGTGTAGTTGGTGGTCCGCGCCGCGAGGGCCGGGCCATCGAGCCTGGTCGCGGCGAGCGTGGCGTCCAGACCGGAGTCCGCTGCGGCGACCGTCTCCGCGACGCGCGTCATGATCTGCTCGGCCTGCGACTGGGTGACGGCGGGCCGCTGCTGCTCTGCGGCGTCGACCACCGTGGCGGTGGGCGTCGGGGTGGGGGTCGACCCGAACTGCGGCCAGGCGTCGGCTGCGCAGCCCGACGCGACGAGCGGCACGGTCAGCAGGAGCGAAACGGCGAGCGTCCGCCGCCGCGGGCTGGCCTCGGAGCGCCGGCGGCCCCCGCCGAGCAGACGCCGCTTCGGGGACGCGCTGATCACGCCCTTCTCGCCCTCGGTCTCGGAGATGTCGACGGTGTCGATCGGCTGGGTCGCCTCCAGGGGCGGCGGCGCCTTGCGCCGCGGCCCGCGCGAGCGGCGCGCGTGCCGGATGGCGAGCACGTAGAGCACGATGCCGGCCGCGAGCAGGATCCCGCCCAGCACGATGAGCGGACCCGCCCATGGCGTGGCGTTGTCCAGGGGCCAGGTGATGGTGACGTCGGCGGGGGCCGGTGCGGCACCGTCGGAGGCCACCAGCACGCTCATCTCGGCGGGGATCTGCAACGGCTGCTTGAGGGTGTCCTCAGCGGCGTACTCCCCCAGCCAGAGGTCGCTGCCGGCCGGGTTGCGCTCCGCGCCCGCCGCCTCCTCGGCGGCTTCGGCCGCCGCGGGGTCATCGGGATCGACCTTCTCTGCGGCGTCGGGATCGGGATCGACGGTCTCGACGACCAGCGCTCCCTCGTCGACGGTGGCGTGCGCGTACGACTGGTCGGAGAGCCAGGCGGACATGTCCGCAGTGCGCCCGTAGGCGACGAACACGGGGCCTTCGCCCTCGACGGTGAGGGTCTGCGTGCCGGGCAGCAGCGCCATCGCGGCACCGTCGATCATGATGTACGCGGTCTCATCCGGCGCCGTCACCTGCGCGGACTGCGTGTCGGGTCCCTGGAAGACGGTGCGCTGGGCGATGCCAACGCCGATCGACACGGCGGCCAGGACGAAGGCCAGCACTGCCCAGACGAATCGCACGTCACCCACTTTCCGCGGGCCCCCGGGCGGGCCCGACCGACAGTCCAGACTAGCGAAGACCCGCTGAGGATGCTCCCAGAAGCGTCGTTGACCGGGCCGAGGTGCTCCCGCGCCTATGCTGGGCCAACGAACCGAGCGCATGAGGAGTCCGGATGAAGCTGCACAACCCGTTCCGGCTCGCGCTGGTCGCGACCCTTGGAGTGGGCCTCGGCCTCATGTTGCTCAACAGCCTCTCGACCCTGTCGACCGTGCTGCTGTACGTGGGTACCGCGCTCTTCCTCTCGCTGGGCCTGGACCCGCTGGTGCGATTCCTCGAACGCCGCGGCCTGCCGCGCTGGCTGGCGGTGCTCGTCACCATCCTCCTGGTGCTCGCGGTGTTCGCGGGGATCGTCATGATGGTGGTGCCGATCATCGCTGACCAGATCTCGCAGCTCGTTGCCGCGATCACGACACTGGTCGAGAAGAACACCTGGCAGAAGGACCTGCAGGGGTGGCTTTCGGCGACGTTCCCGAACCTCGACGTCGACCAGGCGTTCACGTTCGTCCAGGACTGGCTGAAGTCCCTCGACGTCGGCAGCATCGGCGAGAGCGTGCTGGCGGCGGGCGCCGCGATCATCACCGGGTTCGCCGGCGCGTTCATCGTGCTCATCCTCACGATCTACTTCACCGCGTCCACCCCGTCGCTGAAGGCGGCCGTGTACAGCCTGGTGCCCGCATCCAAGCGCGCACGCTTCATCGACCTGGCCGAGCAGATCACCGACTCCGTCGGCTACTACGTCATGGGGCAGGGCGCACTCGGGATCATCAACGGCATCCTCAGTGCCATCCTGCTCACCATCATCCAGGCACCGTTCCCGGCGGTGCTCGCCGTGATCGCGTTCTTCTTCTCGCTCATCCCCCTCGTGGGCACGCTCACCGGCTCCACGATCATCGTGCTGACGTGCCTCGGGCTCGGGTCGCCGACGACGGCGCTCATCGCGGCGATCTACTACCTCGTCTACATGCAGATCGAGGCGTACGTGATCTCGCCGCGCATCATGAACCGCGCGGTCTCCATCCCCGGTGCGGTCGTGGTGATCGCAGCCCTCGCGGGCGGCTCACTGCTGGGGCTGCTCGGCGCGCTCGTGGCGATCCCGGTCGCGGCCAGCATCCTGATCATCTACCGCCAGGTGATCATTCCGCGTCAGAACGAGCGCTGACCGGACCGTCCCACACGGTGGGCAGGGGCGCGGCATCGGGCGCGACGACCCGGACGATCTCGTCCAGCACCCGTCGGGTCTGGTGCTCCCCCACCCAGAGGTGCTTGCCGCCCTCGACCGGGATGAGCGTCGCCTCGGGCACCGACGCGAACCGTTCGGCCGCCTCGGCCGGACGCAGGTAGTCGTCGAACTCCGGGATGAGGACCACCAGCCGCCGCGGATCCCCCGCCCATGCGGCGACCTCGGCGGCGGTGGCCCGGTGGAGCGGGGGCGAGAGCAGCACGGCGCCCTCGACATCGTGCTCCCTACCGTACTTCAGCGCCAGCTCGGTGCCGAACGACCATCCGAGCAGCCAGGGATGCGGCAGCCCGCGCTCCCGGACGAACGCCATCGCCGCGGCAACGTCGGCGCGCTCCCCCGCCCCGCCGTCGAAGGCGCCCTCGCTCGTGCCACGCGGGCTGGACGTACCGCGCGTGTTGAACCGCAGGACGGCGACCCCAGCCAGGGCGGGCAGGCGAGCCGCGGCCTTGCGCAGGATGTGCGAGTCCATGAACCCGCCGTGCGTGGGCAGCGGATGCAGGGTCACGAGCGTCGCGACCGGCTCACGGTCCTCCGGGACAGCGAGCTCGCCGACGAGGGTGAGCCCGTCCGCGGTGTGCAGTTCGATGTCCTCCCGGTGGGCGGGCAGGACCGTCGCGCCGCGGATCTCCATTCAGTACACCTTCCAGCAGTGGGTATGCCAGTGCCTGCGGGCGGCGAGGTCGGCGGCGTCCCCGAGGACGCCGTCCGCCCGCCAGACCACGACATGGGCCGTGCCCGGTTCGATCGTGCCGCCGCATCCGGGGCACACGTACGATTTCTCGGCGCGAGCGCCGGACACCGGCTGCACCGTCCAGGTCGCACCGCGCCGGGTCTCGGTGCGCTTCCACCCGGCCAGGAGCCGCTCGAAGGAGTCCTGCTGCGGGCGCGGCTCAGGACGGCGACGGCGCGAACGTGCCATCGGGTCCGCCTACCACCAGTGGTTCCGCGTCCAGAACGCGTACGCGTCGGCCCAGCTGCCGTACCGGCCGACGGCGTAACCGTTGCCCCAGCGGAGGTTGTCGACGGGGTCGTAGCCGTTCCCGGGGACCTTGCTGCACGGAAGCGCCTGGACGAGGCCGCAGGCCCCGGACGACCGGTTCGTCGCGTTCGGGTTCCAGCCGCTCTCCTTGGAGACGATGTAGTCGACGTACGCCCAGTCACTGGCGGCGATGCCGGCGGCGGCCATCCACTCGGCAGGTGCGCCGCCGCCGGTGTAGTACAGCACGGCGGCGACGGAGCCGCCGGAGGATGCCGGTGCTGCCACGACCGGAGCCGGCTTGGGAGTCTGATAGGTCTCGTAGTTGCCGCGGCCGAGATCGGTCGGGACGACGGCGTCCTCGGATACCGTGAGGGACTGCGCGTCGGTCACCATGCCGGCGTAGACGGTCGTGGCATCGTCGTCGACAGCGGTCTCCGCCATCGCGAGCGCCGTGGGCCCGACGGTCGCAGCAGCCAACCCCAGCACCGCGAGGGTCGCGAACCCGGTCGC
>JAEZSU010000220.1 GCA_023421635.1 Actinomycetes bacterium
CGCCGCGGAAGAGGACTGGAAAGCCGGGTGGCAGGCATGAGCCGTCGTCAGACGACGCCGCGCCCACGGCGATCCCGCGGCGCGCAGGAGTCTCTCGGCCAGATCATCCTGGTCTTCGAATCGGTGATCGTCTTCCTCGCCGGCCTCGTGGTCTTCGGGCTGAAGGCGCTGCCCGCGGCGATGCCGGACTGGTGGGGCATCGTCAGCGGCGCGCTGCTCGCACTCGCGATGCTCGTC
This sequence comes from Actinomycetes bacterium, assembly GCA_023421635.1. Lineage (GTDB taxonomy): Bacteria > Actinomycetota > Actinomycetes > Actinomycetales > Microbacteriaceae > Microbacterium. Next base: position 238 of record JAEZSU010000220.1, read on the forward strand.
GTCTCCGGCACGCTCCGGTGGCGCGGGGGTGTCATCGCCGGCTGGGTGCTGCAGGTCGTGCTGCTCGCCGGCGCATTCCTCGTGCCCACCATCGCCGTCGTCGCCATCATTTTCGGTGGCATGTGGGCGTATGGGACGATCAAGGGGGCGTCGCTGGACCGACGCAACGCCCGTCTGGCGGCTGAGCTCGCCGATGCGAACGGAGACGAATAACACCATGGCCACCGAAGAAACCCTCGTGCTCGTCAAGCCTGACGGCGTCGCCCGTGGACTGACCGGCGCGATCCTCGCCCGCATCGAGGCGAAGGGGTACGCACTCGTCGACCTGCGGCTGGTGGAGCCCGACCGTGAACGCCTCGAGCGCCACTACGCGGAGCACGCCGGCAAGCCCTTCTACGAGCCCCTGCTCGAGTTCATGATGTCCGGCCCGTCGGTCGCGATCCGTCTGGCCGGGAACCGGGTGATCGAGGGTTTCCGCTCCCTCGCCGGCACCACCGACCCCACGACCGCCGCGCCCGGCACGATCCGCGGCGACTTCGGCCGCGACTGGGGCCTGAAGGTGCAGCAGAACCTCGTGCACGGCAGCGACAGCCCCGAGTCCGCCGCCCGTGAACTCGGGATCTGGTTCGGCTGATCCGCACGTCCTGAACGCGCCCGGTGCTTCCGCGCCGGGCGCGTTCAGCGTTCCGAGGTGACGAACAGCGTGTGGTCGACCACCTGACCGCCGAACCGGTCGATCCCCGGCGGCGGTGCGCCGTTGGCCGCGGCGTACTGCTCCTCCCACGTCCGCACCGAATCGGTGTAGAGGTCGTTGTCGTGCGCCGCGATGGGATCGGACGCCGCGGGCAGCACGATGCGGTGCACGTTCGGGGGCGTCGGGCCCACCACCTCGCCGTCGAGCATCGGCACCGGGTCGTTGGCGTGCTGGAACGCGTTCACCGGGATGTGCGGGGGGATGCCGAACGAGTCGATGGGGGAGCCGTTCGTGACGACGCCCACCGTCGTGTACGGGAACGTGCGGTCCGCGGCGAGGTTCGCGGCCATGATGCCGCCCTGACTGAAGCCCGTCAGCACCACGTCCGCGCCTTCCGGGATGCCCGCATCCGACATCGCCTCCAGCACCGCGCGCTCGTAGGCGCTGCGCAGCGCGGGGTTGTCGAGCATGAGCGCGATGTTGGAGTCGCGGTCGTTCAGCGCGCCGGCGTCGCCGGGAAGCTGCCAGTCCTGCGTCGAGGGCAGGGAGACCACCCAGCGCACCGACCCGTCGGGTCCCACGACCCGCTTCACGTCGACGACGGTCGCGTCCGCGCCGCCCATCCCGTCCGTCGTGCTGTTCACCGCGACCAGGTCGCCGAGGGAGCCGAGGGAGGTCACCTGCTCGGCCCGTTCCCACATGAGGTGCCGGTCGGCGGGGAGGCTGTCCGGGTCGAGCTCCTCCACATCCGGATCGCCCTGCAGGAAGTTCTCGATGGCGCCGCCGATCAACAGGCCCCCGACCGCCCCGGGGATGCCGCCGGCGAGTGCGCCGAGCACGCCGCCCGCGATCGGCGCGAGGCGTGCCAGCAGCTCGCGGAGGCGGTCGAGCCCCTCCGCGACGATCGGCAGGAGGCTCCGGATGAGGGAGCCGAGGGCGGTGAGCGCGTCGAGCAGATCGCCCACCAGCCGGGCGCCCGCCTCCACCGCCTCGAACGCGGCCTGCGCGAAGTCCTTCACCCGGTCGGCCGCGGCGAACGGGTCCAGGGTGAAGGAGAACATCCGATCCGCGAGCTCGGAGAGCTGCACGAGCAGCTCGCACACGAACGTGCGGGTCGCGGTCACGATCCGCGACGCGAGGCGCAGCCCCGCGGCGGTCGCGCCGGTCCACTCGGCCGCATCCAGCGAGAGGGCGCTGAGATCCTCGTACCGCTCCCGCAGCGCGCGGACCGTCCTGCCGTCGAGGTCGGCGAGCGCGTTCCGCCCGGCGGCGAGCTCCGGCTGCAGCGCACGGAGCGCGCGTTCCGCGTCCTCCCAGGAGGCGGCGAACCCGGCGACCTCCGCAGGGTCGCCGAGGAGGTCGTCGAACAGCTCGCGAAGCGGTTGCACGTAGCGCAGGGCGAGCCCCGCGATGCCGGGGATCTCGGCGCAGGCGTCACCACCGGGTGCGGCGACGGGGAGCCCTGCCGCCCAGTCGCCGCCGCGGATCCGCGCGCTGATGGCGACGGTGCTCATGCGTCGTCCGCCGAGAAGGTGCGGACGGCCTCTGCCTCCAGGGTGTCGAACGCCTTCGTCGCCGCATCCGTCGCGTCGGCCATGCGCCCGCTGAGCGTCCGCGCCGAGTCGAGCAGCTCCCGTGAGCGTGCGGCGAGCGCATCGACCGCGGGGACCAGGAGGCCGCGGCTGATGAGCCCGAACGCGTCCGGGGAGAGGTCGGGCCGTGTCGCCGCGGCCGCCGTCTCCAGCGCGGAGGCCGCGTCTCGGAGCGTCGCCACCTGGGCTGCGAGGATCGCGCCGTCGAGCTCGATGTGCTGGTTCGCGGCATCGGTCATCGCACGCCCCCGTCCGCGATGGCCCGGGCGTCGGCCATGCGCAGCCCGGTGAACGCGCCCCGGATCGGGCGGGCACCGAGCGCTGCGATGAGCGGGACGAGGTCGAGGTCTTCGCCGCCGGGCCCGCGGACGAGCAGGTCCAGGAAGGATGCGGGCATGTCAGCGTGCGCGACCACCGCGGCGATGAGGCGCCGCAGCTCCTCGGCGGTGAGCGCGTCGTGGTCGAGGTCGACCCGTACCAGCAGATGGGTGTTCAGGCCGCTGCGTCTCGTGGTGGCGAGCGCTGACACGACGCCGATCCCGGCGTCGACGAGCGCTGACGGGATCAGTGCCGCGTACGGGGCGGCATGGTCGGTTGCGGGGCGGATCATCGGTGCTCCTGTGCGATCGTCTCGGCCTCCTGCAGGGTGATCTGGACGAACGTGCCCTCGACCGGGTCGGCGCCGAGCTGCTCCAGCTGGGGGACGATGTCGATGTCGGCGCCGGAGGAGTCCTCGGGGGCGAGCACGAGGTTGGTGACCGACACGGTGTTGTGCTCCACGATCACGGTGACGAACTCCGCGACCTCGTCGACGGTGAGCTCAGGGCGGTCGAAGGTCGCGCCGACGAGCACGTCGGTGGTCAACCCGTCGACGCCCTTCTCCGCGAAGGCGTCGGTGACGCCGAGGTCGGCGGACCGAAGCGCCTCCGGGATGCGGTCGCGGAACGAGTCGTCGGCGAACGGTGTCTGCGAGCAGCCGGTGAGCGCGAGCGCGACGGCGAGGAGACCGGCCACCGCGGTGCGGCGTGGGGCGGTCATGCGTCGTTCCCCAACGCCCTGCCCGCCTCGAGGTCGACCCGCGAGTAGCCCCCGGCGAGGTCCTCCAGCGCGCGGCAGATGAGGCGGACGAGGTCGGCCCGCGCGGCCATGCCGGCGACGAACCGGCGCTGTGCGACGTCGAAGGCCTGCTGGGCCTCGCCCGACCACTCTTCCCGCAGCGCGGCGGCGGCCGCAGTGAGCGACTCCAGCTGCCGGTCGATGGCCGCTGCGGCGTCCCGCACGGCGGCGGATGCGGCCTGCAACCGGGACGGGGTGACCTCGAGGTGCTCCACGCCGATCACCCCAGCTCCGACGCGCGGGGGTGCCGTGCGGACACCTGTGCGCGCACCTCGGCCAGGAGCGGCGAGTCGGCGCCGAGCGTGTCGGCCATCCGCGAGAGCGCCGCCGCTGCGGCGTCCTGCTGCGCGCGCCGCACGGTGTCGGTCACCAGGCGTGACAGCGCCGCCGCATCCAATCCGAGCGCCGTATCGGTGAGGTCGACCCGGTCCACCGTGCCGTCGGGCCGGGCGACGACGGTCACCTCACGACGAGGCGAGGCCGCGGAGGTCGTGAGCGCCCTGACGTCGTCGGCCATCCGGGCGGCCTCCGCCGCCGCGGTCCGTGCCCGCGCCGTCCGTTCCCGCAGCCGCTCCCGCGCTGCCTCCAGTGCCAGCAGCGACTCGCTGTCCTGTGTCATCGGCGACCCCCTCGCTTGCCGATCACGGTAGCGAGCCGGCCGGGGCGGGATCCGGGGCTTGTGGAGAACGCCCCGGATGGGTCAGAAGAGTGAACCGAGGACGTCGAGCCGCACCTGCGCGATGATCGCGATCACGACGTAGGCGAGGAAGGTCATCAACGGCACCCAGCTCATCAGCGTGTCGGCGATGTCGCGGACGCGCTGGGACACCGGGACCGCACCGATCCGCAGGACGTGCAGCGTCACCGCGAAGAAGGAGGGGATCGTCACGGCCCAGGTGACCAGGCACCAGGGGCACAGGGTGCCCAGCGAGAAGATGCTCTGGGAGATCAGCCACACCACGAAGCCCATCGCGAACGCGAAGCCGGCCCAGAACAGCAGCCAGAACCACCGTGCGAACCGGGCGCCGGCGAGCATCGCGACCCCGACCACGATCGGCGCCACCCAGCAGGCGAGGCCCAGGAGCGGGTTGGGGAAGCCGAACACGCTGCCCTGCCACGAATCCAGGTTCGCCGAGCACTGCACCAGCACGCTGAAGTCGCAGGATGCCGCCGAGCCTGGGTTGCTCAGCTTCTCGAACTTCTCCACCGTGAGCGAGAACGCGGCCCACCACCCGATGGCTCCGGCGATGATGAGCCAGACGGCGAGGACGGGGGAGCGGCGGTCGGTCAGCGCATCGGGCATGGCTCGGATTATCGCATCGGGTGCTGTGCGCGTGTCCCGGCCGCGCCGTGAGAAACGCCAGGGAATGCGACGTGACGCGCAGAATCCCCGTCGGAGTGCGATAATGGTGTTCGATGTCCGCAGCGGCCGCGCCGAGGCGACATCGACGCAGACTTTTCGGGCGATGACCGCCCACCGCAGCTCGAGCGATACGCCGACTGCAGACCGAGTGAGTTCGCGGCACCGCCAGGTGCGGCGCCGCACGAGATTTCGCCGGGCGACGCGCGGTGTCGCCTGGCCGGGAGTACGCCGGTGATGTCCGATGACGCGAACACGAATGACACGAACGACGCAGGGGCCGAGGCTCCGCTGACGCCCGAGCCGGAGACGGCCGAGGCGCCCGCGGCCGAGGCG
>JAEZSU010000267.1 GCA_023421635.1 Actinomycetes bacterium
GCACCGCGTGCTGCGTCAGGGTGCGCGCGGCGACCACCTCGTCGCGGTGCACGACGGCGAAGCCCGCGAGGGTGACCTCGGCGGCGCGGAGCGTGCCGAGCAGGCTCCGTCCGGCGCGGTGCGCGACGAGCATGAGTGCGGAGTCGAGGATGTCCTGACTCGTGGCGCCGCGGTGCACCCAGGTGCGTGCGTCGACCGAGACCCGGTCCTTCAGCCGGCCCACGAGCGGGATCACCGGGTTGCCGCCGGCGACGGCGGCATCGCGCAGCGCGGCGCGGTCGATCCAGCGGCTGTCGCAGGGTTCGCCCTGGCCGCACCAGCCGAGGGCGTCCGACACCTCGGCCGCGACCGCATCCGGGGCGAAGCCGATCGCCGCCCAGGCGCGCGTGAGCGCGACCTCGGCGGCGACCAGCGCGTCCATGCCGGCCGCGTCGGCCACCTCGGCATCGTGGCCGACGGTCACCGGCGACAGCAGACCCTCGTCGACGGCGTCGGGGTGGGCGTCGTCGGTGGAAGGTACGTCAGAAGGCAAGGAACACGGTCTCCTTCTCGCCCTGCAGGTGGATGTCGTGGGTCAGATCACCCTCGGGCGTTCGCGTCGCGACGAGCGTAGCGCGCTCCTCGGGCGTCAGCGACGCCAGCAGCGGGTCGGCCGCCAAGAGGTCGGCGTACTCGGGCAGGTAGATGCGCGTGTGCAGCTTGTTCGGCAGGCCGCGGGCGAACACGACGACGGCGAAGAACGGCGCCTTGCCGTCCACCGGGCCGGGGTTGCGGGTCCAGAAGTCGTACCCGCCCTCGTCGGTGGTGAAGGAGCGGCCGAACCCGGTGAAGGTGTGGTCGTCGCGGCGGCGGGCACCGCGGTTCCGCGAGATCGTCCCGTCGCTGTCCGCACCCCAGATCTCGATGCAGGCATCCGGGATGGGAGCGCCCGCGCCGTCGAAGATGGTGCCGGAGAGCACCATCGCGCCGGTCGAGTGCGGGAACACGACCTCGTGCATCTTGTCGTACTTCAACCCGAAGGCGAAGAAGGGGCCGATCGTCTGCCCTGCGGTGGGCTCGAGGGTCGGCTCACCCGCGGCGGCGTTGCGGCGGGATCGGGTCTCGGTGGTCATCTCAGTGCTCTCCCTCGGGCTCGAACCAGGTTGCGTCGGGACCGTCGACGACGATGTCCCAGCGGTAGCCCATGGAGAACTCCGGCACCGTGAGGTCGTGGTCGTAGGTCGAGATCAGCCGGTCGCGGTCCTTCTGGCTGCGGATGGTGTTGTAGATGGGGTCGAGGGCGAACAGCGGGTCGCCCGGGAAGTACATCTGCGTGATGATGCGCTGCGTGAAGCCCGACCCGAACAGCGAGAAGTGGATGTGGGCCGGTCGCCACGCGTTCACGTGGTTCTTCCACGGGTAGGGCCCGGGCTTGATCGTGGTGAAGAAGTACTCGCCGTCGTCGTTGGTGACGGTGCGGCCGGCGCCCGTGAAGTTCGGGTCGAGCGGAGCGGGATGCTGGTCGCGCTGGTGGATGTACCGGCCCGCGGCGTTGGCCTGCCAGATCTCCACGAGCTGGTTGCGCAGCGGCCGGCCCCAGCTGTCGAGCACGCGGCCGGTGACGGTGATCCGCTCGCCCTGGGGCTCCCCGGTGTGCTGCAGGGTGAGGTCGGACTCGATGAGCGCGACGTCACGCTGCCCGAACGCGGGCGACCACAGCTCGATCGACTCGGGGTCGACCAGGCGCGGGTTCTTGGTCGGGTGGCGGAGGATGCTGGAGCGGTACGGCGCGAAGTCGTACAGCGTCTTGGGCACCTCCTCACCGGCGGCCTCGCGGGCCTCGGCTGCGGCGTGCAGCTGCGCCATCTCGGCGTTGATCTCACGCTGCGACGGCATGTCGGCGGAGGCGAGCAAGCTCTCCGGTGCCGCGGCGGTGGGTGTCGGCTCTGCCATAGGTGTCCCCTTCGACGACTGGGCGGATGACTCAAGCGTGGCACCGCACCGTCGCATCAGCCGGTGTCGGTTCTCAGCGAGTGGGAATCAGCTCGGCCGCAGCGCTCGCGTGAGGTCCTTCGCGGCCTGCACGACGAGCGGTGCGAGACGGCGTTCGAGGGTGTCGGAGTCGTGCGCGACGATGCCGACGGCGACCGGTGGCAGCCCGGCGACGTTGCCGAGGGCCGCCGCGACCGAGACGTTGCCGAGGGTCATCTCGCCGTGCGTCACCGCGTAGCCGCGGGTCCGGGCGGTGGCGAGTTCGGCACGGAGCGCCGCGGGGTCGGTGATCGAGAGCGTCGTCTCGGGGAGGAGCGGGGCTGCGAGGTACTCGTCGAGCCAGGCCGCGTCGCGCGTCGCGAGCAGCGCCTTGCCGACCCCGGTGGTGTGCAGCGGATGTCGCCCGCCCATGCGGCCGAGGGTCGGCACCGACGCCTGGCCGGTGATCCGGCCGGCGAAGATGGCGGTCGCGGTCGGCGGCGTCGGCGCGTCGAGCACGGCCAGGTGCACGTTCTCGCCCGTCGCCTCGTACAGCCGCACCATGTGCGGCAGCGCGGTCTCGCGCAGGCGCACGGCGAACGGCGACAGCTCCCCGAGTTCCCACAGCCGCAGGCCCACGGCATAGCGGAATCCGTCGGTGCGGCCGAGCAGGCCCTCCTCGAGCAGCTGCCCGATGAGCCGGTGCACGGTCGACAGCGGCAGGCCGGACCGCGCGGCGAGCTGCGCGGCGGTGAGTTCGGGGGTGTCCTCGTCGAACGCCGCGAGCACCCGCATCGCGCGCTGCAGCATCCCCTCGGCCATGGCTCCTCCGCCGTCGAGGCTACCTGCCCCGGCGTGCGGATCCGCAGTCGTGCCGTGGGATGCTGGGCGCATGGCGAACTCGCCCAGCGGTGACACGATGACCGAGCGGCTCGTGCGGGTGCTGGAGACGTTCACGACCGAGCGCACCGTGCAGACCGCGGCGGAGATCGGCCGCCGCGCGGGGCTCCCCTCGTCCACCGCGCACCGGATCGTCGACGAGCTCGTGGGCGCCGGGCTGCTCGAACGCGACGACGACCGCCGCATCCGGCTCGGGATGCGGTTGTGGGAGCTGGCGCTCCGAGGCTCGAGCGCGCTGCGGCTGCGGCAGGCCGCGCTGCCGTTCATGCAGGAGGTGCAGCGGCAGGTGCGCGAGCACACCCAGCTCGCGGTGCTGGAGCAGGACGAGGCCCTCTTCCTCGAGCGGCTCTCGCACCCCGACGCCGGCGCGAACATCACCCGGGTGGCCGGGCGCCTGCCGCTGCACGCGTCGTCCTCCGGGCTCGTGCTGCTCGCGCACGCCGATCCCGCGCTGCGCGAACGCGTGCTGAGCCGGCCGCTGCGACCGCTCGCCCGCGAGACCGTGACGGATGCGGACGCCCTCCGCCGCATCCTCGCGTCGATCCGTCGGCAGGGGTTCGTCGTGGCGCCGGGGACCGTCGAGACGGTCTCCACCGGGGTGGCGGTGCCGCTCCGGAGCGCCGGCGAGGTCGTCGCCGCGCTGTCGGTGGTGCTCCCCCGCGACACCGACCCGACCGCATCCGTCGCCTCGCTCCGGGAGGCCGCCGCCGGCATCGAGGCCGCCCTCCGCGCCGACCGCCGCTGACCCGGATCCCGTTGAACGGGAATCCTCGCGAACATGCGGATGCTGCGCGGCACACTGGGGCCATCGCATCCGTCGAGGGAGACGCCATGACCGACACCATCCGCACCCGCGTGGCCATCATCGGGGCCGGGCCCGCCGGGCTCCTGCTCTCGCACCTGCTCGCCGCCGACGGCATCGAGTCCGTCATCGTCGACCAGCGCTCGCGCGAGGAGATCGAGAAGACGATCCGCGCCGGCATCCTCGAGCAGGGCACGGTCGATGTGCTCACCCAGACCGGCGCGTCCGAGCGGGTGCTCGTCGACGGCCATCGCCACGACGGCATCGAGCTGCGCTTCGAGGGCGAGGGGCACCGCATCGACTTCCCCGGCCTCGTCGGCCGCAGCGTCTGGCTCTACCCGCAGCACGAGGTGCTGAAGGACCTCATCGCCACTCGGCTCGCCGCCGGCCAGGACATCCGCTTCGGCGTCACGGCCGAGCGGGTCGAGGGCGCGGAGACCGACCGTCCGAGCGTCGTGATCACGGATGCCGACGGCACCTCCGCCGAGATCGTCGCCGACTTCATGGTCGGCGCAGACGGCTCCCGCTCCGTCGCGCGCGCGGCGGTGACCGGCTCCTCGACCGGCGGCTACTTCCGCGAGTACCCGTTCGCGTGGTTCGGCATCCTGTGCGAGGCGCCGCCGAGCTCGGACGAGCTCATCTACAGCAACTCCCCGAACGGGTTCGCGCTCATCAGCCAGCGCTCGGCCACCGTGCAGCGGATGTACTTCCAGTGCGACCCCGAGGCCGACCCCGAGTCGTTCAGCGAGGCGCAGCTGTGGGACGAGCTGCAGAAGCGCGTGCCCGGCACGACGCTGAACGAGGGCCCGATCTTCCAGCGCGACGTGCTGCGGTTCCGCAGCTTCGTCGCGCACGAGCTGCGGCACGGTCGCGTCGCGCTCGTGGGCGACGCGGCGCACACCGTGCCGCCGACCGGCGCGAAGGGCATGAACCTCGCGGTCGCCGACGTCGTGCTGCTCTCGCGCGCGATCGAGGCGCTCCTCGCCCGGAACGAGGACGCTCCACTCGACCGCTATGCCGAGGTCGCGTCCCGCCGCATCTGGAAGGCACAGCACTTCTCGTGGTGGATGACGAGCATGCTGCACGTCGCGCCCGATGCGAGCGACTTCGACCGCCGCCGCCAGGTCGGCGAGCTCCGCAGCGTCGTCGAGTCCGAGGCCGGGCGCACCTTCCTCGCCGAGGCCTACACCGGCTGGCCGCTGGAGACCGCGCTCTGACCCCACCTCCGCGCCCCCGCGCCAACGCGAACGCGCAGCGCGGCGGGCCGGATCAGTGACGGATGCGGGCGGCCACGGCCGTGCCGACGACGCCGAAGACGGCGACGGCACCGGTCACCGCGAGCAGCGGCGCGGTCCACGCACCGGTGAGCTCGTGGAGTCCGCCGACGACGGTCGGGCCGACGGCTGCCACCGCGTACCCGATCCCCTGGACGAGCCCGGACCGCCCGGTGACCTCGTGCTGGTCGCCGCCGAGCGCGCTGACCATGATGAAGATCACGGTGAGCCCGCCGCCCTGCGCGACCCCGCCGACGAGGCACCAGAGCCACCACAGGTCGGGCGCCAGGAGGAAGCCGATCGGCACCGTCGTCCAGCCGATCGCGACCGCGACCACCCCCGCCGGGATCGACGCCCGGGTGCGCACGGGCGTGAGCAGCGCCCCGGCGATCCCCGCGACCTGGAACAGCGCGGAGATGGCACCGGCGGCCGACGCGCCGAACCCGCGGTCGACGAGCAGGGTGGGCAGCCACGCGGTCATCGCGTAGTACGAGAACGCCTGCCCTGCGAACGCCAGGCCGAGCGCCCAGGTGCTGCCCGCGCGGAGCACGGAGCGACGCGGCGCCTCGCCCTCCCCTCGCGGCGGGACCCGGTCCGGCCGGGGCACGAAGGTGCCGCGGACGCCGTACAGCGCGACCCAGGCGGCGAGCGCGCCGACCCCGAACACGGCACCCAGGGCGATGGCGCTCCGCCACCCCACGCCCTCGGCGATGGGCGCGGTGGCCAGCGTCACGGTCATCGTGCCCACGTTGATGGCGGACGTGTAGACGCCGGTCATGAAGTGCACCCGTCGCGGCGGGAACTCCCGGGCGATGACCACGGGCACCACGACGTTGCCGATCGTGAGGAACACCCCGAGGATCGCGGTGCCGACGATCGCCGTTGCGAACCCGTCGACCGACCGCAGCAGGC
>JAEZSU010000333.1 GCA_023421635.1 Actinomycetes bacterium
CCAGAAGGCTGCGGAGACGACGGTGGGGCGGACGGGAGAGGTGTTCACAGGAGTCCTTTCGACGGGTACCCCGCCACGATCGGCGGGAGCAGGGTCCCCGCCGTGGTGGCGCAGACCCGCACCATCGACCCTCGTCCGCCGGGCCCGCCCCCGGTAGCGTGCGCACCACCCTATTCGCGCGCACCGCCTCATCGCGAGCGCCAGCCGGAAACGAAGAAACCCCCGGTTGACCGGGGGTTTCTCTCGAAGCTGGGGTACCTGGACTCGAACCAAGAACAACTGAACCAGAATCAGCCGTGTTGCCAATTACACCATACCCCAAGGGGTGTCAGCCGGAGCTGCGCACAAGCATCTATCGTAGCCGACGTGCGCGCCCCGGCCAAACCGGCGTGTCAGCCGACGCGCTGCACGAGCGCGTCGAGGCGGCGGATGCTCTCGGCCTTGCCGAGGAGCTCCATCGACTCGAACAGGGGCGGCGACACCTTGCGTCCGCTCAGCGCGACGCGGAGCGGCCCGTACGCGATCCGGGGCTTGAGTCCGAGCCCCTCGATGAGCGCGTCCGCGAGCGCCTGCTGCACCGCCTCCGTCGTGAACACGTCCTCGGGAACGAGCTCGAGGGCGCCGACGGATGCCACGAGCACCTCCCCCGCGTTCGCGGGGAGCCCCTTCAGCGCGTCCTCGTCGTACGCGATGTCGTCCGTGAAGAGGAAGCCGAGCAGGCCCGGCACCTGACCGAGCAGCTGCACGCGCTCCTGGACGAGCGGGGCGGCGGCGGTGATGAGCGCCTGCTGCTCGGCCGTCGGCGGGTCCGCGACCACGCCGGCCGCGGTCAGGTACGGCACGATCCGGGCCGCGAAGTCCTCGGGCGCAAGCATCCGGATGTGGTCGCCGTTGATCGACTCGGCCTTCTTCTGGTCGAACCGGGCCGGGTTCGGGTTGACGTTCACGATGTCGAACGCGGCGGTGAACTCCTCGAGCGAGAAGACGTCGCGGTCCGGCGCGAGCGACCAGCCGAGCAGCGCCAGGTAGTTCAGCAGGCCCTCGTGGATGAACCCCTTCTCGCGCTGCAGGAACAGGTCGGCCTTGGGATCGCGCTTGGACAGCTTCTTGTTGCCCTCCTCGCCGAGGACGAGCGGCATGTGGCCGAAGCGCGGGACGAAGTCGGTGACGCCCGCGTCGATGAGCGCCGAGTACAGCGCGAGCTGCCGCGCCGTGGACGGCATGAGGTCCTCGCCGCGGATCACATGCGTGATCCCCATGAGCGCGTCGTCCACCGGGTTCGTGAACGTGTAGAGCGGCTGACCGCCGGCGCGCACCACGACGAAGTCGGGGAAGGAGCCTGCCGGGAAGGTGACCTCGCCGCGGATGAGGTCGACGTAGGTGAGGTCGTGGTCGGGCACCCGCAGGCGCCACGCGGGCTCGCGCCCCTCGGCGCGGAACGCGGCCTTCTGCTCGTCGGTGAGGTCGCGGTCGAAGTTGTCGTAGCCGAGCTGCTTCGCCCGCCCGTTCGCCTCGTTGCGCGCGTCGATCTCCTCGGCCGTGGAGTACGACTCGTACACGGCACCGGCCCCGATGAGGCGCGCCAGCACGTCCTGGTAGATCGCACCGCGCTGCGACTGGCGGTACGGCTCGTGCGGGCCGCCCTTCTCGACGCCCTCGTCCCAGTCGATCTTCAGCCAGGTGAGCGCGTCGACGAGCTGGCGGTAACTCTCCTCGCTGTCACGCGCGGCGTCGGTGTCCTCCACGCGGAACACGAGCTTCCCACCGGTGTGGCGCGCGTACGCCCAGTTGTACAGGGCGGTACGGACCATGCCGACGTGCGGCAGCCCGGTCGGGGACGGGCAGAAGCGGACGCGGACGTCGCTGCCGGAGGCGGTCGTGGTGCGGGGATCGGGTGTGCCAGCCATAGGTGTCAAGCCTACCCGCGCAGCAGCCCGACCCCGCGGGGACTCTGGACGGACGGATGCGGACGCGAGAGGCTGAGCGGGTGACCGCCTCCCCCCGCACGTCATTGCCGCTGTCAGCGCTCCGAGCCGAGTTCCCCGGAGGGAGGGACTACCTCGCCGCGTGCACGGGCGGCCTCCTCCCCCGCGCCGCGGTGGACCGGCTGCGTGCCCTCCTCGACCGGCTGCCGCACCACGGGCCGGACATGCCGGCACTCACCCGGGCGGTGGCGGAGTCGCGCGCGCACGCCGCCCGCATCCTCGGCGTCACCCCGGACGACGTCGCGATCGGGTCGCAGACGTCCGTGCTCGTGTCCCTCCTCGCGGCGAACCACCCGGACGGCGCCGAGGTGCTCGGGGTGGAGGGCGACTTCTCGTCGCTCCTGCTGCCGTTCGAGTACGCCGGCCGCGGCATCCGCATCCGCACCGTGCCGCTCGACGCGCTCGCGGACGAGATCCGCCCGGGCGTGGACCTCGTCGCGTTCTCGCTCGTGCAGTCCGCGACCGGCGCCGTGATCGACGCGGACGCAGTGGTGGCGGCGGCGCGGACCGCGGGCGCCCGGACGCTCTGCGACGCCACGCAGGCGGCGGGGTGGATGCCGGTGGATGCCGCACGGTTCGACGCCACGGTGTGCCACGCGTACAAGTGGCTGTGCGCGCCCCGTGGTGTCGCGTTCCTCGCGTTGCGACCCTCGTACGCCGCCGCCCTGCGTCCGGTGCAGGCGGGGTGGTACGCGGGTGAGGACCCGTGGCGGTCGACCTACGGCACGGATGCCGTCCTCGCGGACTCCGCACGACGGTTCGACGTGTCGCCGGCGTGGGAGGCGTTCCTCGGCGCCGAGCCCTCGCTCGCACTGTTCGCGGCCGCCGATCCGGTGGAGGCGCGCATCCACACCACGGCGCTCGCCGCCCGCTTCCGCGCCGCGACGGGGCTTCCGGAGCCGCGGATCCCGAGCGCGATCGTCACCTGGCCCGACCCCGGCGGCGTCGACCTGGCACGCATCACGGCCGCCGGCATCACCGCATCCGGCCGCGCCGGCCGCGCCCGCCTCGCGTTCCACGTCTTCAACGACGACGCCGACGTCGACCACGCCCTCGCCGCCCTCACCCCCTGACC
>JAEZSU010000356.1 GCA_023421635.1 Actinomycetes bacterium
CGCCTCGACCGTGCGCACCGGAGTGCCGGGGGCGGCGACGAGCGTGCGCGCCCCCTTCAGGAGCACGACCGCGTCGAGGGCCGATGCGGTCTCTGCGCACGCCGCGGCGCGCGCGTCGTCGTCCCCGGAGCCGACCGGCCCGAGTCCGATCGAGCGACGCAGCGCATCGTGCTCGCGCGCATGCGGGGTGAGGATGCGCGGCGCCCGCGCCCCGGCTGCGAGATCCAGCGCCCCAGCGTCGACCACGACCGGGGCGGTGCCGCCGAGGATGCGGTGCAGCAGCGCCGCATGCGCATCGGTGCGGGTCTCGGCATCCGTCCCGGAGCCGACCACCCACGCCTGCACGCGTCCCTCCCCCGTGACGGTCTCGGGACGCCTGGCGAGGACGAGGTCGCTCGCCCGGTCCGGGCCGACGTACCGGACCATGCCCACCCCGGTGCGCCACGCCGCCTCGACCCCGAGCACGGCGGCGCCCGGGTACCGGGTGGAGCCCGTGACGAGGCCGACGACGCCGCGCGTGTACTTGTCGTCCGCGGCGACGGGCGCACGAAGCGACCTCGCCGTGTCCGCAGCGCTCCAGTGCCCGGTCATGGCCTCACCCTAGCGGCGGGTCAGCGCCTGCGGCGGGTGGCGTCCTCCACCTCGCCGATGAGCTCCTCGATGACGTCCTCGAGGAACAGCACGGCGGTGGTGACACCCCGTTCGTCGCGCACCTGCGCCAGGTGGCGGCCGGTCCGGCGCATGAGCGCGAGCGCGTCCTCGAGGTCGGTGTGCTCCTGCACCGGCACCATGTGGTGGATGCGCTTGGGCGGGATGGGGCGCGACAGCGACGGATCGTCGGTGCCCTCGGCGACGCGCAGCACGTCCTTGAGGTGCACGTACCCGACCGGCACCCGCTCCGCGTCGACGATCACGTAGCGCGAGAAGCCGTGCTTGGCGACGGCCCGTTCGATCTGCGCCGGCGTGGTCGTGGTCGGGAGCGTCACGAGCTCCGCGAGCGGGACGGCGACGTCCTTCACCTTCTTGTCGGTGAACTCCACCACCGCCGCCACCGTCCCGGCACTGTCGTCGAGCACGCCTTCGATCCGGGACTGGTTGACGATGGTCGCCACCTCGTCGAGCGTGAAGGTCGAGGCGGCCTCGTCCTTCGGCTCCACGCGGAACAGCCGCACGGCGTGGTTCGCGATCCAGTTCAGTCCGACGATGAGCGGGTGGAAGACCTTGGAGATCCACACCAGCGGGGGCGCGAGCATGAGCACCGCGCGGTCCGGCACGGAGAACGCGAGGTTCTTCGGCACCATCTCGCCGAACACCACGTGCAGGTACGACACCAGCACCAGCGTCACGACGAACGCGGCGACGTCGACGACGCCCTCCGCCAGCCCGGTGAGCCCGAGCGGCACCGCCAGCAGGTGGTGGATGGCGGGCTCGGAGACGTTGAGGATCAGCAGCGAGCAGATCGTGATGCCCAGCTGACACGTCGCCAGCATGAGCGTCGCGTGCTCCATCGCCCACAGCGCCGTCTTCGCCGAGCGCGACCCGCGCTCGGCGATCGGCTCGATCTGCGAGCGACGCGCCGAGATGACGGCGAACTCCGCGCCCACGAAGAACGCGTTGAAGACCAGCAGCACGACCAGCCAGACGATGCCCGCCCAATCGTTCATCGGCGATCACCGCCCCGCCCGCGCTCGGCGGAGTCCGGTTCAGCGCCCTCCGGCATCGGTCGCGGGGTGAACCGCACCCGGTCGACCCGGCGGCCGTCCATCCGCGTCACCTCGAGGGTGCCGTCCTCGATCTCCAGGGTGTCGCCCGTCACGGGGATCCGCTCCAGTTCGCTCATGAGGAATCCGCCGACGGTGTCGTAAACCTCGCCCTCGGGTACGCGGATGCCGGTGCGGTCCAGCAGTTCGTCGGGGCGGAGGCTCGCGGGGAAGGTGACAGAGTCCGCCCCGCGCACGATGCCCGCGCGGCGACGGTCGTGCTCGTCGAGCACTTCGCCGACGATCTCCTCGACGAGATCCTCCAGGGTCACGACGCCCGCCGTCCCGCCGTACTCGTCGACGACGACCGCCATCTGGTACCCGCGGGAGCGCAGCTCCGTCACCAGCGCGTCCAGATGCACGGTCTCGGGCACCCGCAGCGCCTCGCTGGCGACGGCGGCGGCGGGGACCTCGCCGCGACGGTCCCTGGGGACGCCCACGGCGGCCTTGAGGTGCACGATGCCGACGATGTCGTCCATCGACTCCTCGAACACGGGGAACCGACTGTGGCCGGTGTCGCGGGCGAGCCGCACGACCTCCTCGACCGGGTCGGATGCGGCGACCGCGTGCACCCGCGGGCGCGGGGTCATCACATCCCCCGCGGTGAGCCGGGCGAAGGTGAGGCTGCGGTCGAGCAGGGTGGCGGTGTCCTCCTCCAGCACGCCGGCGCTCGCGGAGCGACGCACGAGGCTGGAGAGTTCCTCCGCCGTGCGCGCCCCCGACAGTTCCTCCTTCGGCTCGACGCCCATCGCGCGCAGCACCGCGTTTGCGCTGCCGTTCAGCAGTCGCACGGCGGGACGGAACACGGCGGTGAACCCGACCTGGAACGGCATGACGATCTTCGCCGTGGCGCGCGGCACCGCCAGC
Organism: Actinomycetes bacterium; assembly: GCA_023421635.1. GTDB lineage: Bacteria > Actinomycetota > Actinomycetes > Actinomycetales > Microbacteriaceae > Microbacterium. Next base: position 2,628 of record JAEZSU010000356.1, read on the forward strand.
GCCAGGTTCTTCGGCACGAGCTCGCCGATGATCATCGAGAAGACGGTCGCGATACCCACGCCGATCACGGCGGCGAGCGGCACCCGGACGCCGTCCGGCAGCCCCCAGCCCGCGAACACGGGTGCGAGCAGGGAGGAGATCGCCGGCTCCATGGTGAAACCGGTGAGCAGGGTCGTGAGCGTGATGCCGAGCTGCGCGCTCGAGAGGTGGGTGGACGTGCTGCGCAGGGCGTCGATCGTGAGCGACAGCCGCGTCTCCCCCGCGGCACGGCGCGATTCCAGATCGGCGCGGTCGAGGTTGACCAGGGCGAACTCGCTGGCGACGAACAGTCCCGTCCCCACCGTGAGCAGGAGCCCCACGACCAGCATGACGTACTCGTTCACGCGTCACCCCCCGAGCGGGTGGCGGGTCGGTGGGGCGATCGTCTGCAGGCCGGAGGGTCGTCCATCGTGCGTGTCATTCTACGGCAGCCGTGCGCGGCGGTCTCGGGCGACCGCGTCCTGTCAAGGATCGCGATTCCTGACAGCCGGATAGATGCGCACGGTTCCTCCGCCGTGGATACCTGGGATCAGGACCGGCGGAGGACGCGCTGGGATACCATTGGAGTTCGTGCGCTCGGGTCGACGAAGGCCCGGAAATGACCGCAGCGGAATCCACGAAAGCAGGCGATCTTCAGTGTCGAGCCAGGTGACGGGCGTCGGGGTGTCGAGCGAAGGGGAGTTCGGGGCCAACGAATGGCTCGTCGAGGAACTCTACGAGCAGTACAAGGTCGACAAGAACGCGGTGGACAAGTCGTGGTGGCCCATCCTCGAGTCGTACCAGCCGTCCGCGGGCGCTCAGGCGAAGCCGCTCGCGTCCCAGAGCGCAGCGCCTGCGCCGACGGCGA
>JAEZSU010000378.1 GCA_023421635.1 Actinomycetes bacterium
GCCGAGGCCTGCGACGCGACGGGTGCCGTCGGCCGTCCGGCTCAGATGGACCACGGCGCCGATCGCGCTCACCACCTGCCGCCCGAGCGCACGGTCGTCGAGCCCCGCGAGCGCGCCGAGCGCCTCCAGCCGCGCCGGCACGTCGTCCAGCCCGTTCGCGTGCAGCGTCCCGGCACCGCCGTCGTGTCCCGTGTTCAACGCGGCGAGGAGCTCCCGCACCTCCTCGCCGCGACATTCCCCCACGACCAACCGGTCGGGCCGCATCCGCAGCGCCTCGCGCACCAGCCGCGCCAGCCCGATGCCGCCCGCGCCCTCCAGGTTCGGCTGCCGTGCCTCGAGCCGCACGTGATGAGGATGGTCGATCCGCAGCTCCGCGACGTCCTCGATCGTCACGATGCGCTCGGTCGGCGCCGCGCGCGCGAGGAGTGCCCCGAGCAGCGTCGTCTTGCCCGCCCCTCCGGCCCCGGTCACGAGGATGTTCGCACGGTCGCGGATGAGTCCTTCCAAGCGCCGCTGCACGCCCGCGTCGAACATGCCCCGGCCGCGCAGACCGTCCAGGTCGACGCCCTCGATCCGTGGGATGCGCACCGAGATGGTCGTGCCTGCGGGTGAGACCGGCGGCAACACGGCGTGGACGCGGATGCCGTGTTCGACCCGGACGTCCATGCACGGGGTCGCCTCGTCGAGGTGCCGGCCGCCGAGCGCGATGAGCGCGACCGCGAGGTCGCGGACGGCGTGCTCGCTGGCATGCCAGTCCGCCACCGGCACGGCCCCGCCGCCGCGATCGACGAAGGCACCCGCCTCGCCGTTGACGAACACGTCGGTCACCTCGGGGTCCGCGACCAACGCGTCGAGCGGTCCCCACGCCGGATGCGGCGGCGCCACGCCGTGGGCGTGCGCCGTGCCGCGGGGACGGGCGATGAAGGGCTCGGTCATGCCGCCACGGTAGGCGGGCAGCATCCGGTCTCGACGGCGTCGAGGCTCGGCTGTGCAGCAGTGCCCCGCCGCGGCGGTTGGGGAGGAGAAGAGATGGGCGGCATCCCTGATGGGGGATCGGGATGCCGCCCCCGCCGGACCTCGCCGTTGGGGGACGCGAGGGGCGACGGGTCCGGTCAGAACGCCGGACGATCCGATTCTACGTCGCGTCCGCACCGGCCGCCGTGAGACCGTTCCCCCTTGCGGTGCGGCCCATCACCGACTATCGGAGGTAGTTGCCCGCCGCCGGCCGCGGTTACAGTGACCGGGCGCGGAGCGTGCCGCGCAGCATCCGGACGACGACGCCCGGACGAGCGAAGGATGGACATGACGAGTCAGATCGACCACCTGCTGAACGAGACCCGCCGGTTCGCGCCGAGCCCCGAATTCGCCGCGGAGGCCGTGGCCGACGAAGCGCTCTACGCCGAGGCGGGCGCCGACCGCGAGGCCTTCTGGGGCCGCCAGGCGCGCGAGCTGCTGGAATGGCGCACGCCCTTCACCCAGGTCCTGGACTGGAGCAATCCCCCGTTCGCGCAGTGGTTCGCCGACGGCGAGCTCAACGTCGCAGCGAACTGCCTGGACCGGCACGTCGCGGCCGGCCACGGCGACCGCGTTGCCCTGCTGTGGGAGGGCGAACCCGGCGACGAGCGGCGCATCACCTATGCGGAGCTGACCGACGAGGTCAAGCGGCTCGCGAACGTGCTCACCGATCTGGGCATCGGGAAGGGCGACCGCGTCGCGATCTACCTGCCGATGATTCCGGAGGCGGTCGCCTCGATGCTCGCGGTCGCGCGGCTCGGCGCGATCCACTCGGTCGTGTTCGGAGGGTTCTCCGCCGACAGCCTCCGCGCCCGCATCGACGACGCCGGCGCGAAGCTGGTCATCACGGCCGACGGTGGCTACCGCAAGGGGAAGGTGTCCCCGCTCAAGCCCGCCGTCGACCAGGCCCTTTCCGACCGGAACGGATCCGGCGTGCAGGAGACCGTCGAGCACGTCCTCGTCGTCCGGCGCGGCGGCAACGATGTGGAATGGACCGAGGGCCGCGACCTCTGGTGGCACGACGTCGTGCCGGCGGCATCCGGCGAGCACGAGGCGGAGACCTTCCCGGCGGAGAACCCGCTGTTCATCCTCTACACCTCCGGCACCACGGGGAAGCCCAAGGGCATCCTGCACACGTCCGGCGGGTACCTGACCCAGGCGGCGTACACCCACCGGAACGTGTTCGACCTGCATCCGGAGTCGGACGTGTACTGGTGCACCGCCGACGTCGGCTGGATCACCGGGCACACCTACGTCGCCTACGGGCCGCTCGCGAACGGCGCGACGCAGGTGATGTACGAGGGCACCCCGGACTCCCCGCATCCCGGCCGCTGGTGGGAGATCATCCAGAAGTACGGCGTCACGATCTTCTACACCGCCCCCACCGCGATCCGGTCGTTCATGAAGATCGGCAGGCAGGTGCCGTCCGGGTTCGACCTGTCGTCGCTGCGGGTGCTCGGCTCGGTGGGCGAGCCCATCAACCCCGAGGCGTGGGTCTGGTACCGCTCCGTGATCGGCGGGGACCGTGTGCCGATCGTGGACACCTGGTGGCAGACCGAGACCGGGGCGATCATGATCTCGGCCCTCCCCGGGGTGACCGAGACGAAGCCCGGCTCGGCGCAGGTGCCCCTGCCCGGCGTGACCGTGGACGTGGTCGACGACGCCGGCGCGGAGGTCGGCAACGGCAACGGCGGCCTGCTCGTGGTCACCGAGCCGTGGCCGAGCATGCTGCGCGGCATCTGGGGCGACCCTGAGCGGTTCGTCGAGACGTACTGGGAGAAGTTCGCCGACCAGGGCTACTACTTCGCCGGTGACGGCGCCCGCCGGGACGAGGACGGCGACATCTGGCTGCTCGGCCGAGTGGACGACGTCATGAACGTCTCCGGGCACCGGCTGTCCACCGCCGAGATCGAGTCGGCGCTCGTCGCGAACGAGGCGGTCGCCGAGGCGGCCGTCGTCGGCGCGTCGGACGAGACGACCGGCCAGGCGGTGGTCGCGTTCGTGATCATCAAGGAGAACTACCTGAAGGCGCACTCCCCCGAGGGGCTCGCGGACACGCTCCGCGCCTGGGTGGGCGAGCAGATCGGCCCGATCGCACGCCCGCGGGACGTGTACATCGTCGGCGAGCTGCCGAAGACCCGTTCCGGCAAGATCATGCGCCGGCTGCTCCGCGACGTCGCGGAGGGCCGCGAGGTCGGCGACACCACGACGCTCGCCGACACCATGGTGATGAGCGTCATCTCCGCACAGGTGAAGTAGCCGCATCCGCGGGCGGAACGACGAACCGGCACGGACCCGAGGGGCCGTGC
>JAEZSU010000384.1 GCA_023421635.1 Actinomycetes bacterium
GCGAGGCGCCGGATGAGCCGGATCACGTCCGGGACGAGCCGCAGCATCCCCTTCCAGTCGACCTCGGATCCCGCGCGACGCTGCTGCCACCAGAGCACGAGGACGAGCACCAGCCACAGCAGCACGAAGCCCGCGAGGACGCTCAGCACCACGATCAGCCAGTCGGGCATGGCGGATACTGTGGCATATGCCCTTCTCCGACCGCTACGAACTGATCGGGGAGGCGCCTCCCGTCGACGCCTACGTCGCGTTGCGCACGGATGCCGGCCTCTCCCCCAAGACGCGAGAGCAGGGTGTCGCCGCCATCGCGGGCACCTGGTTCTTCTGTCACGTCCGCGATCGGTCGACGGGTGAGGTCGTCGCGATGGGACGCGTGATCGGGGACGGCGGCTGGTACTTCCACATCGCCGACATCGCCACACCCCCGGCACACCAGGGCCGGGGGCTGGGCCGCACCGTCATGGAGACGCTGATCGCCCGCATCCGCTCGGCGGCACCTGCTCAGCCGTACATCACCCTCCTGGCCGACCCGCCCGGGCGGCGCCTCTACGAGCAGTTCGGGTTCGTCTCGACCGACCCGACCGTGGGGATGCGGCTGCCCTGAGCGAGCGTCCCCGCGTGCGCGTCACCCTTCTTGCGGATGTCGGAGGCCCCGAGGACGATGACGGGCTGCAGCAGGCGGTGCGACGGCGCATCGTCCTCATCGGAGGGAGCCCCCATGGACTGGAAGCTGGAACTGATCGCCGTGCCGGTGAGCGACCTCGACCGCGCGAAGGACTTCTACGTGAAGATCGGCTTCAACGCCGACCACGACCACACCGTGTCGGAGGAGGTGCGGTTCATCCAACTCACGCCGCCGGGCTCCGCGTGCTCCATCGTGCTCGACAGCAACTTCACGGACATGCCTCCGGGGTCGGTGAAGGGGCTGCAGTGCGTCGTGAAGGATGCTGCGGCTGCCCGCGACGCGCTCCTCGCCGCCGGCGTCGAGACGAGCGACCTCGACCAGCAAGCATGGGGGGTCTTCGTATACTTCTCCGACCCCGACGGCAACGGCTGGGCACTGCAGCAGATGCCCGAGTGGTCGGCGAGCTGAACCGTGACACGCTTGAGCCGTGACTCGAAATCCCCTGCGCGGACGGCTCCTTTCGGCGCTGTCCGGCGATCCGGATGGCACGCCCGCCTGGGTACGGGCGCTGGCTGAGGGCGAAGACCTCGGCTACTTCGCCGACGGTGGCGCGGTCTGGACGGTGCACGCCGGCACGGCGACCTTCGTCGCGGGAATCCGCGCACTCCTCATCCAGGCGCTGCACCCGGGAGCGATGGCGGGCGTGCATGACTTCTCCCGCTACCGGGAGGATCCGATCGGACGCCTCACGGGCACGGTGCGCTGGATCATCTGCGTCACCTACGGATCGACCGGGCAGGCGGAGGCCGAGACCGCCCGCGTCGGTCGCCTGCATCGACGGGTCTCCGGCACCTACTCGACCGCCACCGGACCCCGCACGTACTCGGCGTCGGACGCCGCGCTCGTGGAATGGGTCCACCTCGCCTTCACCGAGGCATTCCTCGGGGCCCACGAGCGGTGGGGCGGGCCGATCCCCGGCGGACCCGACGCGTACGTGCGGGAATGGGCGCAGGCCGGCCGGCTGATGCGCGTCGCGGATCCGCCCGAGACCGAAGCCGCGCTGAGAGCGCGGATGGATGCGTACCTCGACCGCGGGGAGCTCGTCTCCGACGCGCGCGTCGCCGAGGTCGTCCGCTTCCTCCGTGACGTGCCCTTCACCGGCTCGATGCGGCTCGCGTATCGCGTGCTGTTCGCCGCCGCTGTCGCCAGCCTCCCCCGGCGGTATCGCGCACTGCTCGGCCTGAGACGGACCCCGCTTCCGGTGATCACCACGACACGGATCGTGCTCGCCCTCTCGGCTCGGGCCCTCGGATCGGGCCCACGCGCCCAGGACTTCGCCCGACGACGACACCGACGATTGCAGCACGCGGTGGAGACCGGAGACTCAGCGGACGAACGAACGCCCTGACATCTGTCGGGGCGGCGCGTTTCGTCTCGCTTCGCTCACTCAACGACCGGGGGCACCCTCGCTCAACGACCGGGCTGGTGACGTCGCGTCAGTTGTTGAAGCGGAACTCCACGACGTCGCCGTCCTGCATGACGTAGTCCTTGCCCTCGAGGCGGGCCTTGCCCTTCGCGCGGGCCTCCTGCACGGAGCCGGTCTCGACGAGGTCGTCGAACGAGATGACCTCGGCCTTGATGAAGCCCTTCTCGAAGTCGGTGTGGATGACCCCCGCCGCCTGCGGCGCCTTCCAGCCCTTGCCGAACGTCCACGCGCGGGCCTCCTTGGGCCCCGCGGTGAGGTAGGTCTGGAGCCCGAGGGTGTCGAACCCGATGCGGGCGAGCTGGTCGAGGCCGGACTCGTCCTGACCGGTCGAGGCCAGCAGCTCTGCGGCATCCTCCGGGTCGAGATCGATGAGCTCCGACTCGATCTTCGCGTCGAGGAACACGGCCTTCGCCGGTGCGACGATGGCTGCGAGCTCCGCCTTGCGGGCCGGGTCGGTCAGCACGGACTCGTCGACGTTGAAGACGAAGATGAAGGGCTTCGCGGTGAGCAGGCCCAGCTCCTTGATCGGGGCGAGGTCGAGTCCGGATGCCGAGAGGAGCTCACCGCGCTCCAGCGCGTCCTTCGCGGCGACGGCCGCCTCGAGCACCGACGGGTCGAGCTTCTTGCCTCGCACCTCCTTCTCGTAGCGCGCGATGGCGCGCTCGAGCGTCTCGAGGTCGGCGAGCTGCAGTTCGGCGTTGATCGTCTCCAGGTCGTTCTTCGGGTCGACCGCGCCCTCGACGTGCACGACGTCGGGGTCGACGAACCCGCGCACGACCTGCGCGATCGCGTCGGCCTCACGGATGTTCGCGAGGAACTTGTTGCCGAGCCCCTCCCCCTCGCTCGCACCGCGCACGATGCCGGCGATGTCGACGAACGACACGGTCGCGGGCAGGATGCGCTCGGAGTGGAAGATCTCGGCGAGCTTCTCGAGACGCGGATCGGGCAGATTCACCACACCGACGTTGGGCTCGATCGTCGCGAACGGGTAGTTCGCCGCGAGCACCTGGTTCTTGGTCAGGGCGTTGAACAGGGTGGACTTGCCGACGTTGGGCAGTCCGACGATTCCGATGGTGAGGGCCACGGGAGACCAGTCTAGGCGGCAGGACGCCGCGGCTCGTGCGGGGCGTCAGCCCCGCGGCGCCCGCTCGAACGCGTCGTGCACCGCCATGGCCGCATCGATGGCATCCGGGTCGCCGCGCTCGATCACGTCGATGAGCACCTCGTGCGCCTTCACGCGCCGCGCCTCAAGATCCTCCCGCGGTGCGACGGACGGGGTCTCCGCGGGCTCGGTGTGCTCCCGCAGGTAATCGATGAGGTCGGTGTACGTGGCGCGCAGGAAGACGTTCGGGGTGACCTCGCCGATCCGGCGGTGCAGCTGCCAGATCAGCGCGAGCGACGCCATCTGGTCGTCCAGCCGCTCCCGCGTCAGCCGGACGAGCTCGCGCAGCTCCGCCACGTCGTTGTCGGTGCGCCACAGCACCGCCTCACGGATGACCAACGGCTCGAGCTGATCGCGCACCGCCATCGCATCCGCGGTCCGCCCGCTCACCCGGAACAGTCGCTTGACGGTGTAGTCCGCCTCGGGGTCGGCGACGACGACCCCGCCGCGCGGGCCCGGTTTGACCGTGACCACGCGGCGCTCCTGCAGGATCTTCCGGGCCTCCCCGATCGTGGATCGCGCGACTCCGGTGGCCGCCTGCAGGTCGGACTTGCTCGCCACGAAGGCGCCCGCAGCGAGCTCGCGCTGGGCGATCAGGTCCTGGACGTAGAGCGCGGCGACCGCGGCGCGAGACGTGACGGTGCGCAGCTTCGGCGCGGTCGGGTCCTGAATGTCGCTCATGCTCACCCCTGCACTTCTCCACGCGTCCGCCTGCGGTCTCCCGGGCGGGCTGCCGCGACGGGCGGCGCGGAGACCGGTGGGCCCACCCGATTCCCGATCCTACCGAGGCCTTCCACGACGAGTCGGACCTCGTCGCCTTCCCGGAGGGGCGGCGGCGTCAGGCCGCCGTTGCGGCCCCACAGCTCGCCCAGGCATCCGCCGTTGCCCACGGTGCCCGACCCCAGCACGTCGCCCGGCATCACGACGGAGTTCCGCGACGCGTAGGCGAGCAGCTCGGGGAACGTCCACCCCATGTTCGCCACGAGGTCGGTGCCGACGAGCTCACCGTTGACGAACACCTCGGCCCGTACCGCGAGGAATCCCTCCTCGTCGATGAACCCCTCCCGCTCGTCCGGCGTGACGATCCAGGGCCCCAGGGTGGTGCCGAAGTCCTTCCCCTTGGCCGGCCCGAGATGCACCTGCATCTCCCGCGCCTGGAGGTCGCGCGCCGACCAGTCGTTCATGATCGTGTACCCGAAGATGTGCTGCGCCGCGGCCGCGGGCGTCAGGTTGCTCGCCCCGCCCGCATCCCCTCCGACGACGGCCGCCACCTCGAGCTCGAAATCCAGCCGCTCGGAGACGGGCGGATGCAGGAGGTCACCGTCCGCGAGGACGGTGTGCGGATTCGTGAAGTAGAAGGTCGGCGCGGCGTACCACTCCGCGGGGACGCCGCCGGCGCCCTGCACGCCGGCGGTGATGCCTTCGACATGCTCCTCGAAGGCGACGAAATCGCGGATCGTGGCGGGACGCAACGGTGCCAGCAGGCGGACGTCCCGGAGCGGCACACCGCTCCCCGCCGAGCGCGCCGCATCGCATCTGGATCGCAGGTCCTCGAGCCCCGCACCGACGGCGTCCGCGACGGTCCAGCCGTCGAGGAACGCGATCGCCCGGTCGTCGTGGAGGAAGCCTTCCGCGACCCCGGCGGCATCCTTCCACCGGCCGATCCTCACGCGAGCTCCGTCGCGACCTCGGTCCCCGCGTCGCCGGGTTCCGGGCGGTAGCCCTGTTTGGCCTTCCGGACGAGGTCGTAGATG
>JAEZSU010000386.1 GCA_023421635.1 Actinomycetes bacterium
AACGCCCCCGGTAGCGCATCCACGTTTCGTCTCGTCGCTACGCTCCTCGCTCAACGAACGTCCTCCGGTCGTTGAGCGAGCGAAGCGAGACGAAACGGCCCTAGCCTGAACCTGAAGGAGAGACGGATGCTGGACACCCAGACGATCGAGGCGATCGCCGCGGAGCTCGCCGAGGCGGAACGCACGCACAGCGTGATCCCCCGGATCACCGCGCGCCACCCCGAGGCGACGGTCGAGGACTCGTACGCGATCCAGGGGGTCTGGCGCGATGCGCAGATCGCCGCGGGCCGGCGGCTCGTGGGCCGCAAGATCGGCCTCACCTCAAAGGCGATGCAGCAGGCCACCGGCATCAGCGAGCCGGACTACGGCGTGATGTTCGACGACACGGTCTACGAGAACGGTGCCGTCATCCCGTTCGACGCGTTCTCCAACGTGCGCATCGAGGTGGAGCTCGCCTTCGTCCTCCGCGCGCCGCTCGAGGGCCCGAACTGCTCCCTGTTCGACGTGCTGCGCGCCACCGAGTACGTCACCCCCGCGCTCGAGGTGCTGAACTCGCACATCGAGCTGGAGGGCCGGACGATCGTCGACACCATCAGCGACAACGCCGCCTACGGCGGCATGGTGCTCGGCGGCGTGCCGATGCGCCCGGACCAGATCGACCTGCGGTGGGTCTCGGCACTCCTCTATCGCAACGAGACGATCGAGGAGACCGGCGTCGCCGCCGGCGTCCTCAACCACCCGGCGACCGGCGTCGCGTGGCTCGCCAACAAGTTCCACCAGCACGGCGCACGCCTCGAGGCCGGCGAGATCATCCTGGCGGGGTCGTTCACCCGGCCGATGTGGGTGTCCCGCGGCGACTCGGTGCTGTGCGACTACGGACCGATGGGGACCATCTCATGCCGCTTCCTCTGAGCCCCACCCTGCGTCACCGCATCGCGGACGCCGACCGCGCCCTCTACGGCGGCTGGATCTGCTCCGGCTCCCCTGTCGTCGCCGAGATCATGGCCGGGTCCGGCCTCGACTGGCTCATGATCGACATGGAGCACGGCGCCGTCTCCCTGGAGACCGTCCAGGTGCTGCTGCAGGTCACCGCCGGCTACCCGATCACCACGATCGTGCGCGTGCCGGTCAACGATCCCGTGTGGATCAAGCAGGTGCTCGACCTCGGCGCCCAGACGATCATGGTGCCGATGGTCTCCACGGCCGAGCAGGCCGCGGCTGCGGTCGCGCACTCCTCGTACCCGCCGAAGGGGCACCGCGGCGTGGGGAACGCCCTCGCCCGCTCCGGCCGCTGGAACCGCATCGACGACTATCTGCGCAACGCCGCCGAGTACACCTCGGTCATCGTGCAGATCGAGACCATCGAGGGCGTCGAGAACGCCGAGGCGATCGCCGCCGTGCCCGGTGTCGACGGCGTGTTCGTCGGCCCGAGCGACCTCGCCGCATCCATGGGCCTCATCGGGCAGCAGACGCATCCCTACGTGGTCGCGGCCGTCGAGCGCGCCTTCGAAGGTGCGCGGGCGGCGGGCACCCCGGTGGGCGTCAACGCGTTCGTCGAGGCCACCGCGAAGGGCTACGCCGAGGCCGGTGCCGACTTCCTGCTGGTGGGCGCGGACGTCGGGCTGGTCGCCCGCGGGTCCGAGCAGCTCGCCCGCACGTACCTGCCTGCGGCCGACACCACGGCCCGCGCCTCGTACTGACCGCTCGCGCCCACTGGCGCCGAAACGGGTGCTGAGCCCCGAGATCGTGGGTGTTCCCCACGGTCTCGGGGCTCAGAACCCATCTCGCGGTCAGTGCTGTCGGCGGGCCCTCAGAGGGTCGTCCCGCAGTTGCCGCAGACGCCGGCGGGCGGCACCTCCATGAAGCACTCCGGGCACACCGGGCGCGGACGCTCGGCAGACGGGGTGGGCTTGGGTGTGCGCGGCGCGGCCTCACGGGCCGGCGAGCCGGGCACGCGCGGACGGCGCGCAGCCTTGCCCTTCGTGGGCGCGGCCATCGGCACGAGCGGCGTCGCCACGGCGGGCACGTGCTCGGGGCAGTAGAACCGCACGTAGCCGTCGTGGTTGCCGGGATGCCGGTGCTTGTACGCCAGCAGTTCGCTGCGCTCCACCGCCTCCGACGACGGTCCGCACACGAAACAGCGGCTCGGTTCGCCCGGTGCCGCCTCGGCCAGGTTCACCGGCTTCTCGAACGGGACGGAGTCCCTCCAGTCGGCTCCTGATCTGATGCGCACGACGTTTTCCCTTCCGGGCACGATCGGGTATCGCGTCCCCACCGATCTTACGCGCCGCCGCGCCGATGCCCGCGCCGCGGCCGGCTCAGCCGGGCAGGTACCTGCGGGCCCAGCCGCCGGCCGCGCGCTCGTACTCGACCCGTCGCGCCGCCACCTCGCCCGCAGGATGGGCGGCCCAGAACAGCAACCGGTGCGGGGTCACGCCGTACCCGACCCAGCCGTCCGGCTGCGCCGGCACGGGGTGCTCGGCGCGGAACGCCGCCCAGCTGCGCTCCCGCTCGGCGAGCGGCAGCTGCGCGAAGTCCGGCGTGTTCTGCCACGCGAGCTGCTTCAAGTACGCCGACCGGCGGCGGAACGCGTCGGCGAGCTCCTCGGCGGGCGCGGGCGCCGCCGTCCCCTGCACGACGAGCTGCCGGGTGGCGTCGGGCCAGAGCACGGTCAGCGCCACCCGGGGGTCTGCGGCGAGATCGACGACCTTGCGGCTCGCGGCATCCGTGTGGAAGTAGAAGCGTTCGCCGTCGTATTCGCTGAGCAGCACCGTGCGCGCCCGCGGGAAGCCGTCCGTGTCGATCGTCGACAGGGTCATGCGCAGCGGTTCCGCGTCGATCGGCGGCAGCCAGGATGCGGCGAGCACGGCGGGGTCGTCGACGGGGGCGTCGCCGAGCACGGGCGTGGCGGCGAGGTCGGTCCGGGTGGTCATGGGCGTCGGTCTCCTCCGGGAGGGTACGGGAAACGGTGGGGGTGGGCGGCGCGTGCGCTCATGCGAACTCGAAGCCGTCGATCTCGGCGAGCGCCTCGGCGACGAACGCCACGCCACGCTCGAACAGGGCCGCACCGGCGTCGGCGCTCGCACCGGTCGGGTCGCCGATCACGCCGGTCGGCCCGAAGTCGTCGCTGGTCCAGCCGAAGGTCACCGGTCTGCCGTTGAAGCCGATGTGGCGAAGTCCCGCGATGTGCTCGGGGACGTTCCGCGGCGGCAGGTCGGGCGCGACGAGCTCGGGAGCGAGGTGCATGACCAGCGAGGTCTCCGCCCAGCCGGCGTGGATGCCCTGGCCGCGCTCGTCCGGCGCGCCCCCCACGCCGTCGCCCGCGGGGACGATCCCGGCGGGCATGGCGAACGAGCGCAGGCCGTACCGGCGCCGCAGTTCGCGGTTCGCCCACCCGAGCAGGGCGACGTTGCCGCCATGGCCGTTCACGAACGCGATGGTACGCACCGCGGTCGTGGTGAGCGAGCGGCCGAGTTGGAGGATGCCGTCCAGCAGCGTGGTCCCCTCGATCCAGAGGGTGCCGGGAGCCCAGTGGTGCTCGTCGGACTTCGTGCAGGTGAGCGTGGGCAGGAGCCACGCGTCGATCCCGTCCGCCGCCGCACGCGAGACCGCCGCCGCGGCCACCCGCTCCGCGATGAGGGCGTCGGTGCGCAGGGGCAGGTGCGGGCCGTGGTGCTCGATCGCGCCGACCGGCACGACCGCGATGGAGCGCTCGGAGACGAGCTCCGCCAGGCGCGGCCCCGGCAGGTCCGCCCACACCCGGGTGGGCGCGGTCACCGGATCGAGCCCTTCGTTGGACCGGCGTAGCCGGGGTTGAGCTTCCCGGGGTTCAGCAGCCCCTGCGGGTCGGTGCTCCGCGCGAGCGCCACCGTCTCGGGGAGGCGGAAATCGACGTTCCACTGGTGCGGGTCGTGCACGGTCACGCCGAGCTCGCCCAGGCGGCGGATGCCTGCGGCCACCGCCTCCGGGCTCTCGTAGACGCCGGCCAGCATGCCGATCGGGACGGTGTTGCCCGCTTCGATGTGGAGCTGCCCGCCCGGGTACACGGCGTGCACCTCGTGGATCCGCTCCACCAGGGCGTCGCCGCCCACCTCGACGTGGAAGTACACCCCCGGCTCGGACTTCTGGAGCCACTCGATGGGGTGGTTGTAGCTGAGCACGGAGAGGTTCGCCGAGACCTGCGGCCCCTCGCGGACGTCCTCGACACGGCCGCCCTCAGCCTCGATGATCGCGCTCGCCGCCGCGACGATCGCCGCGTCTGCGATCATCCGGAGCGAGCTCCGGCCAGCGGGGAACGCCGGGTCCGGCGGCAGCGGCGCGGTGACAGGCGGCGTGGCGGCCGAGACGAGCCGGGGCAACGGGGCGAGCCGGCCGAGCTGGCGGAGCACCGACAGCGACCCGGTGAAGTCGGGGAACGACGCGTAGAGCCCGCGCCAGTCCTGGAGCGGCTCGAGGCGGACCGTGGCGCGGGCGATGATCCCCGCGGTGCCGTAGTTGTGGACGAAGCCGATGGCGTCGTCGCCCTCGACGTGCACGAGCCCGTCGGAGGTGGGGGTGACGACGTCGAGCGCCGCCACGAAGCCCATGTGGTTCGCCCCGTGCCGGATCGTGCCGGTGCCGCCGGAGCCGCCCGCGAGGAACCCGCCGACGGTCGAGTGCACGGTCGACGGGTACATCCACAGCTGCTGACCTGTGGCGCGTGCGGCCTGTTCGAGGGCGGCGAGGGGTGCGCCGGCATCCGCGGTGATGGTCCCCTCCCCCACCTCGACGACGGTCCGCGCGCGCGAGGTGTCGAGCACGAGGCCGCCCGGCATGGGGATCGCCTGCCCGTAGTTGCCGGTGCCCTTGCCGCGCGGGGTGATCGGCGCGCCGTGGCGGGCGGCGATCGCGACCACGGCGGCGATCTCGTCGGCGGTCGTCGGGAACGCGACGATGTCGGCGATCCCGAGCGGCAGCAGTTCGGCGATGATGGGCGACATCCGGGCGCCGTCCACCGACGCCTTCTCCCGCTGGCGCATGTCGCGCGACACCCCGCGCGGGCCGAGCAGTTCGGCGAGGTCGGCTTCGAGGGCGGCGTAATCGGGTGCGGACATGTCTCCTCCTTCACGGTGCATCTCCCGGAGGCGGAGCGCGACGAGCCGGGTGATGAGTCACTCACCGCGCGGTGACATCTTGACGCGCCCATGTTTCGGTCAGGAAACAGGGACGTGGCGGTTGCGGCGTCAGCTCGGAGCGGCCAGCCACCCGGTCACGGCGGTCGCCGAAACGACGGCGCCGCGGTGGAGCAC
>JAEZSU010000110.1 GCA_023421635.1 Actinomycetes bacterium
GCCAGGGCGGCGTCGGCGACATCGCGCGGCACGCCGCCCACGGCCGAGGAGGTCGCGGCCGCGGGGGAGCGGGTGCTGCTGCGCAAGCTCGCCGCACGCTCGCTGTCGGTGCAGGAGGCGCGCACGGTGCTCGCCGCGCAGGAGGCGGCATCCAACGTCGTCGACGCCGTCATCGATCGGATGCGGGAGCTCGGCTACCTCGACGACGCAGGCCTCGCCGAGCAGCTCGTCCACACCGGCGTCGAACGTCGTGGGCAGGGCCGTCATGCGATCGCGCAGACGCTGTTGAAGCGCGGCGTGCCGCGCGATGTCGCCGACGCCGCCCTGGCCGAGCTTCCGGACGACGACCTGGAACGCGCACTCGAGTTCGCCCGCAAGAAGGCGTCCTCCGTCGGCGGCAAGGATCCGCAGGCGGCGCTCCGCCGGCTCGTAGGCCAGTTGTCGCGGCGGGGGTATCCCTCGGGGGTCGCCATGACGGCCGCGCGCCAGGCGCTCGACGAGCGCTGACCGCTGGGATCGGCGGTCGACGTCCCTGGCCGCGCGAGGCGATCCCGGATGGACCGGAACGTAGAATGGCCTGATCATGACTCTGCCGTCCACCGCCCCGACCGTCATCGACGCGTCCCCGGCCGCCGTCACCCCGGACGGCCGCCCCCGCACCTACGAGGTCCGCACGTTCGGCTGCCAGATGAACGTGCACGACTCCGAGCGCCTCTCCGGTTCGATGGAGTCCGCCGGGTACGTCCGAGCGGACGCGGGCGAGGAGGCGGACGTCGTCGTCATCAACACCTGTGCGGTGCGCGACAACGCCGCGGGCAAGCTGTACGGCACGCTCGGGCACCTCAAGAGCCGCAAGGACAAGCACGCCGGCATGCAGATCGCCGTCGGCGGGTGCCTCGCGCAGATGGACAAGGACGCGGTCCAGCGGAAGGCGCCGTGGGTGGACGTGGTGTTCGGCACCCACAACATGGGCTCGCTGCCGGGCCTGCTCGAACGCGCGCGGCACAACGACGCCGCGGAACTGGAGATCCTGGAATCGCTCGAGGTCTTCCCCTCGACGCTCCCCACCAAGCGCGACAGCGTATACAGCGGGTGGGTCTCGATCTCCGTCGGGTGCAACAACACCTGCACGTTCTGCATCGTCCCGAGCCTGCGCGGCAAGGAGAAGGACCGGCGCCCGGGCGACATCCTGAGCGAGATCCGGCTGCTCGTCGACGACGGCGCGCTCGAGGTCACGCTGCTCGGTCAGAACGTGAACTCCTACGGCGTCGAGTTCGGCGACCGTCAGGCGTTCGGCAAGCTGCTGCGCGCCGCGGGCCAGATCGACGGGCTCGAACGGATCCGGTTCACGAGCCCGCATCCCGCCGCCTTCACAGACGACGTCATCGACGCCATGGCGGAGACCCCCGCGGTGATGCCGCAGCTGCACATGCCGCTCCAGTCCGGCAGCGACCGCATCCTCAAGGCCATGCGCCGCTCATACCGGAGCGCGAAGTTCCTCGGCATCCTCGAGAAGGTCCGCGCGCAGATCCCGCACGCGGCCATCTCCACCGACATCATCGTCGGGTTCCCCGGCGAGACCGACGCGGACTTCGAGGACACGCTGCGGGTCGTCGAACAGGCGCGGTTCGCGAGCGCGTTCACGTTCCAGTACTCCATCCGCGAGGGCACCCCAGCCGCGACCATGCCCGACCAGGTGCCCAAGGAGGTCGTGCAGGAGCGCTACGAGCGGCTCGTGGCGCTCCAGGAACGCATCAGCCTCGAGGAGAACCAGGCACAGGTCGGTCGCGAGCTGCAGGTGCTCGTGTCCACCGGTGAGGGCAAGAAGGATGCGGCCACCCACCGCCTCACCGGCCGCGCGGAGGACAACCGGCTCGTGCACTTCGAAGTGCCCGCAGGCTCGGCGGTGCCGCGTCCCGGTGACATCGTCTCGGTCGTGGTGACCCACGCAGCGCCCTTCCATCTGCTCGCGGACGCGCCCGACGGCGCACCGTTGCGCATCCGCCGCACCCGCTCGGGCGATGCGTGGGACCGCTCGCAGGCCGAGTCCTGCGGTGTGCCCGCACCGGCCGCCGGCGGCGCGCCGCGTGCGGTGTCGCTGGGCCTGCCCACCCTCCGCGTCGGGGAGTGATGGTCGCGGACCACGCGCCCGACGGCCCGCGGCTGTGGGCGGTGGTCGGTGCGACCGGCACCGGCAAGACGGCGCTCTCGCTCGACCTCGCGGAGCACCTCGCCGCGCACGGGCGTCCGGCGGAGATCGTGAACGCCGATGCGATGCAGCTCTACCGCGGCATGGACATCGGCACCGCGAAGCTTCCGGTGACCGAGCGCCGCGGCATCCCGCACCACCTGTTCGACGTGCTCGAGGTGACCGACGAGGCCGCCGTCGCGCGCTATCAGGACGACGCACGCCGGGCGATCGGCGAGATCCACGCTCGCGGGGCGGATGCGGTGCTCGTCGGCGGGTCCGGACTCTACGTGTCGAGCGTCCTCTACGACTTCCGGTTCCCACCGCGCGATGAGGCGGTGCGGGCGGAGCTCGAAGCCGAGCTCGCACGGGTCGGGTCGGGGGCGCTGTACGAACGGCTGCGGGCCGCCGACCCCGACACTGCGGCGCGCATCGATCCCCGGAACGGGCGCCGCGTCGTCCGCGCGCTCGAGGTGCTCTCGCAGGGCGCGGACACACACGGCGCCGCCCTGCCGGACGAGCCCCGGCCGTGGCTCGCCGGCACCAGGGTCATCGGCGTGGAGGTTTCCCGGCAGGACCTCGTCCTGCGGCTCGACGAGCGCGTGGCGCAGATGTGGCGCGACGGTCTGCTCGACGAGGTCGCGGCGCTCCGCGAACGGGGCCTCGAGCGCGGTGTGACCGCATCCCGCGCCATCGGGTACGCGCAGGCGCTCGGGCAGGTGCGGGGCGAGCTCACGCAGGACGAGGCGATCGCGCAGACGCAGGCGCTCACGCGCCGCTATGCGCGCCGGCAGGTGTCCTGGTTCCGCCGCTACCCGGACGTCCGCTGGACCACCCCCGGAACCCCCGTCGCCGAGCTCCTCGCCTGACGCGCAGCATCCAGCGCCGCCGCATCTCCTTCTCACCTCGGCCGACTTGCCTGAGATGTACGTGAAATGCCGTACATCGTGGACATACAGTGCAAGTCGATGCGGGGGAGTTGCTGCGCGCTTCCGCACACCGCATCTCCCCACACCGCGCCTCCCCGCACCGCGCCTCGCCGCACGCGCCTCGCCACACCGCGCCTCGCCGCACCGCGCCTCGCCGCACCGCGCCTCCCCGCACCGCGCCTCCCCGCACCGTGCCTCGC
>JAEZSU010000145.1 GCA_023421635.1 Actinomycetes bacterium
GCCCTCCCCCGGGGCGCTGGCCGACGGCACCCCCGTGCCGCTGCTGGCGAACCTCGGCGAGCCGTCCGGCGCCGCCAAGGCCCGCGAGTTCGGCGCCGAGGGCGTCGGGCTCTTCCGCACCGAGTTCCTCTTCCTCAGCGCGGGCAGCGCGCCGACGGTCGCCGACCAGCGCCGGGCGTACGAGGAGGTGCTCGAGGCGTTCCGCGGGAAGAAGGTGGTCGCCCGGGTGCTCGACGCCGGCGCCGACAAGCCGCTCGCCTTCCTGAACGACGCGCACGAGGAGAACCCCGCGCTGGGGCTCCGGGGCCTGCGCGCGCTCCGCACCAACGAGGACATCCTGCTCGAGCAGCTCACCGCGCTCGCCGAGGCGGATGCGGCGGTGCGGGCGAGCGGTGAGGCGGCCGACCTGTGGGTCATGGCACCCATGGTCTCCACCGTCGAGGAGACGCGGTACTTCGTCGAGCTCGCCAAGGAGCACGGGCTGCGCACCGCGGGCGTCATGGTGGAGGTGCCGTCCTCCGCGCTGCTGGCCGACCGCATCCTGGCGCACGCCGACTTCGCCTCGATCGGCACCAACGACCTCACCCAGTACACGCTCGCCGCCGATCGCCTGCTCGGGTCCGTGGCCGGGTTCCAGGACCCCTGGCATCCCGCCGTCCTGCGCCTGGTGCGCGAGGTGGGCGCGGCGGGCCAGGCGAACGGCAAACCGGTCGGCATCTGCGGCGAGGCCGCGGCCGACCCGCTGCTGGCGGTCGTGCTCGTGGGTCTGGGCGCGAGTTCGCTCTCGATGGCGCCCACCGCGCTGGCGGACGTCCGCGCGAGCCTGCGCGCCCACAGCCTGGACGATGCACGTCGCATCGCCGACGCAGCCCTCGCCGCGGACGACGCGGCGAGCGCCCGTGATGCCGCAGCCGCGGCAGCCGGAACCCCGAGCGGGCCCGCCTGAGCCCGCCCTTTCAGAGAAAGTGACACAGCCATGACAACGGCGTCAGACACCGCAAGGAAGCCGGGAGGGGCCCGCATCGCCGTCCAGCGGTTCGGCACCTTCCTCTCCGGCATGATCATGCCGAACATCGCCGCCTTCATCGCATGGGGCTTCATCACGATGCTCTTCATCGCGGTGGGGTGGCTCGGCCAGTGGTACCCGGTCGCAGACCTCCTCGGCGGGTTCGGCAACGCCGACGACATCGGGTGGCAGGGTGCGATGACCGCGCTCGCGCAGCTCGAGGACGGCGGCACGTTCCCGCAGTACGTCGGCCTCGTCGGCCCGATGGTGACCTACCTGCTGCCGCTGCTGATCGCCAACACCGGCGGTCGTATGGTCTACGGCGAGCGCGGCGGCGTGGTCGCCACCATCGCCACCATGGGCGTCATCGTCGGCACCGACATCCCGATGTTCCTCGGCGCGATGATCATGGGCCCGCTGGCGGCGTGGATCACGAAGCAGATGGACCGCATCTGGGACGGCAAGATCCGCCCCGGCTTCGAGATGCTGGTGAACAACTTCTCCGCCGGCATCCTCGGCATGCTGCTCGCGATCGTCGGGTTCTTCGTGTTCGGCCCGGTGATCCTGGGCGTCAGCACGGCGCTCGGCGTCGCGGTGGGGTGGCTCGTCTCGCTGAACCTGCTCCCACTCCTGTCGATCATCGTCGAACCGGCGAAGGTGCTGTTCCTGAACAACGCGATCAACCACGGCGTGTTCACCCCGCTCGGCATCGAGCAGTCGGTGGAGAACGGCAAGTCGATCCTGTTCCTCATCGAGGCCAACCCCGGTCCCGGCCTGGGCCTGCTGCTCGCGTTCACCTTCTTCGGCGTGGGCACGGCCAAGGCCTCCGCGCCGGGCGCGATCATCATCCAGTTCTTCGGCGGCATCCACGAGATCTACTTCCCGTACGCGCTGTCGAAGCCGACGACGATCCTCGCCCTCATCGCGGGTGGCGCCACCGGTGTCACCACGAACATGATCCTGGGCGGCGGACTCGCCTTCCCCGCGGCACCGGGCAGCATCATCGCCGTCACCGCGGCGGCGGCCGGTCCCGCCGCCGGCGGCGTGCCGAACCTGCTGGTGGTCTACCTGTCCGTGGTGCTCGCGGCCGCCGTCACGTTCCTGGTGACCGCGGTCATCCTCCGTGCCACGCGCAAACGCGACCTGCTCGCCGAAGGCGACGAGTTCGGCGCCGCGATCGCGCAGACCGAGCGGAACAAGGGCAAGTCGTCCGCCGCGATGGACGCGCTCCGTGCCTCCTCCGGCTCGGATGCGGGTGCGGCCCGCACCGCGAACGAGACGGTCGACCGGCTCGAGACCGAGGCGGAGACCGGCGGCCGTGCCGACGGTGGGACCGTCGTCACCAAGCCGGTGCGCACGATCGTGTTCGCCTGCGACGCGGGCATGGGGTCCTCCGCCATGGGCGCGAGCGTCCTGCGCAACAAGATCAAGAAGGCCGGCATCGAGGACGTCACCGTCACCAACAAGGCGATCGCGAACCTCGACGACACGGCCGACCTGGTCATCACGCAGAACCAGCTCACCGACCGGGCGCGTCGGCAGAGTCCGGATGCGGTCCACATCTCCGTGGACAACTTCATGAACTCGCCGAAGTACGACGAGGTCGTCGACATCGTGGTGGAACAGCACCGCGACTGACCGCCGGCCCGGGCGGGGGCCGCAAGCCCCGCCCGGGCCCATCCCCCAGAGGAAGGACGTAGACATGCCAGGCGAGGTACTGAACATCGGGCAGGTGCGGATCCACCCCGGTTCCGCCACCCCCGAGGAAGCGATGCGCGAGGCTGCCGACATGCTGGAGGCGGCGGGCGCGGTGACCTCGGCCTACTTCGACGCCATGCTGCAACGCGAGCGGACCGTGTCGACCTACATGGGCAACGAGCTCGCCATCCCGCACGGCACGAACGACACGAAGGACGCGATCCTCGCCTCGGCCCTCGCGGTCATCCGCTACGACGGCGGCATCGACTGGGGCGGCGAACCGGTGCGCTTCGTCATCGGGATTGCCGGGCGCGGCGACGAGCACCTCGAGATCCTGTCCCAGATCGCGCTGCTGTTCTCCGACGAGGAGGAGGTGGAGCGGCTGAAGACCGCATCCACCCCCGAAGAGCTGTTCGAGATGCTGGCAGCGGTGAACGAATGAAGGCCGTCCACTTCGGCGCCGGCAACATCGGACGCGGCTTCGTGGGGCTGCTGCTACACGAAGGCGGCTACGAGGTCGTGTTCTCGGATGTCGCGACGGCACTGGTCGAGGCGATCAACGCGGTCGACCGCTACACGGTGCACGAGGTGGGCGACGGCGGCACGGACGTCGAGGTCACCGGGTTCCGCGCGATCGACAGCGGCGCCGACCCGCAGGCCGTGGTCGACGAGCTCGCCACGGCCGACGTTGCGACGACCGCGGTGGGCCCGGCGGTGCTCCGCTTCGTCGCCCCGACGCTCGTGGCGGGGCTGCGGGCGCGCGACGCCGCGCTTCCGCCGCTGCAGGTCATGGCGTGCGAGAACGCGATCGGGGCGACCGACACGCTTCGGGCCCTCGCGGCCGAGGCGGCCGGCGAGGACTGGCCGGCACTCTCCGCCAAGGCGGTGTTCGCCAACACCGCCGTCGACCGCATCGTCCCCGGGCAGCCCGAGGGCATCGGTGTCGACGTGGTCGTCGAGCCGTACTTCGAGTGGGCGATCGAGGCGGGCCCGTTCGGCGCGGATCGGCCCAGCATCCCGGGTGCGCATTTCGTCGACGACCTGGCGCCGTACATCGAGCGGAAGCTGTTCACCGTGAACACCGGGCACGCTGCGACGGCGTACTTCGGCGCCCGTGCGGGCGTGGAGCGCATCGCCGACGCCCTCGCGGTGCCGGAGATCGCGCACGCGGTGTCGGCGGCGCTCGGCGAGACCTCGGCGGCGCTGATGGCGAAGCACGGGTTCGCCGCGGACGAGCTGGCGAGGTACCGCGAGACGATCATCGGACGGTTCCGCAATCCGGAGCTCCCCGACACGGTGTGGCGGGTCGGGCGGCAGCCGCTGCGGAAGCTCTCGCGGCACGAGCGGTTCATCGGCCCCGCAGCCGAGGCGGCCGAGCGCGGGCTGTCGGTCTCGGCGCTCGTCGCGACGGTCGCGGCCGCGCTGGCCTTCGATGCACCGGACGACGCCGAGGCGGCCGAGATGCAGCGGATGCTGCGCGAACTCGACGCGGATGCGTTCACCCAGCGGGTGACGGGCCTCGAGCCGAGGCATCCGCTGTACGCGCCGGTCGCCGCTGCGGTCGCCGCACACCAGGCCGAGCTCTAGCCGCATCCCTCCTCGCTCTCTCCTCTCCCCGCCCCACGCCCCACGCCCGAGCGCGCATCCGTTTCGCGAACGAGCATCCGATCGGGTGCGCGCTGTCGGAACGGGTGCGCGTTCGGCGGCGACCCTTCGGTTCTCCCCAGGGCGGTCCACGCGGCAGTGCGTCCACGGATGCCCCGACACCCGCCCGGACGGCGGTGCGTGACGAGACGGTGGGGCATGCCCGAGCTTCCTCCCGAGCCGATCTCACCTCTGCTCCGCACGCGGCGCGACCTGTTACGGCAGGGGCTGACCGACGACGACATCAGCCGGCGGCACCGCGCGGGAAGCTTCGTGCGGCTCCGCCCGGGGTCGTACGCGGACGCGGAATCATGGGGCGCCGCGTACGTCGAGGCGCAGACGATCGCGGATGCGGTCGCGTATCTCACCGCATCCCGCGGCGTGCCGCCCGTCTTCTCGCACCAGACGGCCGCGGCGATCCACGGGCTGCCGCTGTTCCGGTGCCGGCGCGGGCCGGTGCACGTCACGATCGACGGCGCCGCGCGCACCACGCCGGCGACGGTGCGGCACCGGATGCCGTTGCCACCCGGCGACGTCGTGTGGCTTCCCGACGGGGCGTACGGCGTGACGACCATGTCGCGCACCGTCTTCGATCTGTGCGCGGGTTCGCGCGCGGAGACCGCCGTGGCCGCAGCGGATGCCGCGCTGCGGATGCATGCGACACGGGCCGGATCGCGCACCGTCGACCCGGATGCGGCGGAGGAGTTCCGCGAGGAGCTTCGGCGACGGGCCTCGACGGCGACAGGACGCCGGGGAATCCGCCTCGCCCGCTTCGTCACGGAGTTCGCGGATGCGCGCGCGGAGAGCACGGGCGAAAGCGTGTCCCGCCTGTACCTCCATCAGCTGGGGTTCCCACCGCCCGGGCTGCAGGTCCCCGTACCCGGACCCGCCGGCACCCTCTACGAGGTCGACTTCGACCTCCACACGGCGTGGGGCGAGTTCGACGGGGCGGCGAAGTACACCGATGCGCGGTTCCTCCGCGGTCGCACGCCGGCGCAGGCGCTCGCTGACGAGAAGCTCCGCGAGGACTGGATCCGCGGAACGACGACGAAGCCGTTCGCCCGGTGGGGGTCGGCGCACATCCCGGATGCCGCGACCTTCGGCCGCCACCTCGCCGCGTTCGGCATCCACCCGCCCCGCGCGAACGCGCACCTGTTGCGTCAATGAGCACCCGATCGGATGCGGACTGGCGAAACGGATGCGCACTCGCGCACTGGCGGAAGGTGCAGTGGCGGAAGGATGCGGCAGGGTCAGAGGTCGAAGCCGTCGGAGATGAGGTCGATGAGCTCCTCGCGCTCCTCCACCGGGAGGAACGCGCCGGCGGCGGCGTTCAGCTGGAACCGCTCGAGGTCGTCGAGGCCGTAGTCGAACGTCTCCGCCAGCAGTGCGAGCTCGCGGGTGAGCGAGGTCCGGCTCATCGTGCGGTTGTCGACGTTCACGGTGACCGCGAACCCGAGCTGGTACAGCAGGTCGAACGGGTGGTCCTGCACGTCGTCGCCCCAGGCGGCGATCGCACCGGTCTGCAGGTTGGAGCTCGGCGAGAGCTCCAGGGTGATCTCGCGGTCGCGGACCCACCGGGCGAGGTCGCCCAGGGTGACCTCGACGGTGTCGCCCGCGCGCGAGACGACCTCGAGGTCCTGCGCGATCCGCACGCCGTGCCCCAGCCGCAGCGCGCGACCGTCGAGCAGCGCGGAGCGGATCGAGTCGAGGCCTGCCGCCTCCCCCGCGTGGATCGTCACCGGGAAGAACTGTTCGGCGAGGTGGTCGAGGGCCTTCTTGTGCCGCGACGGCGGGAAGCCGTCCTCGGC